>NZ_BCBG01000035.1:0-55477 GCF_001320485.1 Pseudomonas sp. NBRC 111130 | reverse complement strand
GGGAGCGGGCTTGCCCGCGATGCGCCGCGCGGGCGGCGCTCGATCTGATAGGCGCTGCACAACTGTCGGCATACAAAAAAAGGGCATTAAAAAGCCGGCTTGTGGCCGGCTTTTTAATCGGCTTAGCAGCTTATTTTATTGGGTTTCGTCATGATCTATGCTTTCGATCCCCCATTTATCCCCCCAGTCTAGCAAAGCGTGAGGGGAAAGAGAGCTCTTAAGTGATTGAGCCTCGGTGGTTAGACCAGTCTGTTAACCTTTCATCGCCTCACGAGGCAGTTGGCAGCTCACAAGCATGCGCCAGTCCAGCTAGGCTATGAACCAGAGACTGTGAGTGGGTCAATTTACCTGTCCTGCCGAATCTGGGAGGAACGTGGACAACCTCAAAGCTGCCACCGCCCTGCCAAGAGACTGTTTCCGTAATTCCTCCCGGATCCCTGCCTTTCACGACGTGTTCAAGACGAGGGTAGAGGAACTCTAAAACGGTTTGTGCATTACGCTCAGCTATCATCCAGCGCCGCCCCATTTTGTGGGCAACTGCCGCCGTGGTTCCGCTGCCTCCGAAAATGTCTACTACTAGCTCTCCAGGATTCGTGGCGATATGGATAATGCGTTCGAGAAGGAGCTCGGGCTTAGGAGTATCAAATACCTCGTGATCCGGGAACATCGCTAGCAAATGCCGTTTGGCTTCGTCATTCGTACCCGTATCTGAGGTGCCCCAGACAGTGAAAGGTACTAGCCCGCGAAGCTGGTTTGCGAAGAGTTTCAGCCGGGGCGATCCATCACCTCCTTTAGGAAACCAAATTCGACCGTCCTCGATTAGGTCCCGGTACGTGGGCTCTGTGGCGTACCACGACCGTCCTCGCGGTGGGCGCAGAACACGACCCGTAGGAGTGACAATCTCATACTGCTGTGCGGGGCGGATACCCGGCGCGGTGAACGGAGCATCCCCCCAAGGGCCTCTTGGGTCATTATCTTTGTTGAGAAGATGGGCATTATCTTTAACTAAGAGGTTTCTCGAAGTTTTCCATTTCTTCGGACCGCTTGGAGCATATACGAGAATAGTGTCATGGTTTGACGAAAACGCAGCGCGCGAGTCTCGGGTCGTTTTCTTTTGCCAGACTACAGATGTGACAAATGCACCTTCACCGAATACCTCATCCATTACTGCACGCGCGCGATGCACTTCGCTGTCATCCAGATGGACCCAAATACTTGCGTCTTCAGCGAGGAGTGGAAGTATGGCTGTAAATCTATCGCGCATCATACTCAGCCACTTGGAGCGGTCCATGGTATCTGTATACTGGCGGAAATTAACCTGTGTGTTAAAAGGCGGGTCGATGTAGACCAGGCGTATACCGCCATTGAAGAGCGCAGAATTGCGATGGAGCGCCTCAAGGGCATCCAGTCCGTCGCCGATCACCAGCGCGTTCGACTGGGGGGTTATAGGCCCAGGGGTGAGCATTTCCGTCTCGTATGGTTGCAACAGCCGAGGATCCGCTGGATGCATCCATTCGTACCCGTTGGCACCGGAAGCACGCAGTGATAAGTCCTTGTTCGGCCAGACGAGCTGAACGTCAGACATAAAAACTCCTAAATTTACCTTCATCGGACAGTGATGCGTTACCTACGTTGTACATCCTGCTAGAATACCTTTGGCCGATCAACCGGCGGAAATAAGAGATCAAATGGACAAGTGTGCTTCAAATCTGGGTCAGGCGCAACTACCGTTCGCCGGCTCCCTCCCAGCTATCAAGCCGTTCGTAAGATGGGTTGGGGGTAAAACTCGCCTACTTCCGCGCATACTCCCGTACATTCCAGACAAAATCCAGAATTACTACGAGCCTTTTCTCGGTGGGGGAGCGGTATTTCTAGCTTGCGCAGGACGTGTCGCGGGTCGTGCTTACCTGGCTGATTTGAATCAGCACTTGGTCGCAGGCTGGGTTGCCATGCGGGACCATCAAGAGGAGCTAATACCTCGACTCAATTGGTACATGGAGAACGACTCCAAGGAGTTTTATTACGAAGTTCGTGCGCAAGTTCCAACTTCGCTGCTAGAAAAGGCGGCAAGGTTTTTCTACCTTAACGGAGTTTCATGGAATCACTTGTGGCGGGAAAACTCTCGCACAGGTGCAATGAATGTTCCTTGGGGTGACCGAGCGTTTAAAGGTTTCGAGTCCGCTTCCTTAGCTAGCATAAAGCAGGTTTTAGCGCGCGCGGATATAAAAAATGCCGATTTTCGAGAAGTGTTGAAAACTGCTTCCAGTGGGGATTTTGTTTATCTTGATCCTCCCTATCTGCCGATATTCACTCGCCCTGATTCAGAGAAAGAGCCAACTGCTAAGTTCAATAAATATACTGCAAAAACTTTTGAAGCTGCAGATTTGATCGAGCTCGCTCGCATTTGCCATAATTTAACCGATCGTGGTGTTAATTGGGTGATGTCGAATCGTGACACTGAGTCAGTGCACGAACTCTTTCCAAATGCAGAAATTGTGACTTTCACTACTCATCGCTCGCTTGCCGCTCAGAGTAAGAGAGAGGTTGAGGCTCATCGTTCACCAGAAGCGATTATCATAGGGAGGGCATGAATGTCAGCTTTGCCAGTGGAGTGGGTTTTAGTAATCTATTACGGCCCGTCGGCGCATCGAGCTACATATGGACGTTTCAATAACTCGAAGGATAAAACCTATACCAAGGATTATATCCAGCTGTCGAGAAAAAGCACGTTCATGGATGCTATTGATCGTTATTTTCCGAAAGCGAATAGCGATGGCTCAGCGCCGCTTACTTATAAGTGGCCGACTGGGACAGCGTCGGGTGCTTTGGTATTGATTTCCGCCGACCGCCCGCATCTTAAATGGGAAACAAGTGTTGGCGCTCCCCTGGTGTGGCGCATGTCGATTGATCCCACCGAAGAAACTGCTCAAACGATACCTGGCGATCCTACTCACACAGAAATTGCCGCAGCCGAGCGCGAGTTTGAGCTCCTGGCCAGTCGGGGAGCGGGCCAACCGTATCTGTTTGCTATAAAGCTGGTTGGTGAAGACGACACGCTTCAGCTCCGTGCCTATCTTTCGGAACCGAGCGAGGATTTTGAGTGGGCTAGTATTAGCCTTGTTCCTCAAGAAATCCAAGATATAGCGGCAAAAACCTCTCAACGCTCAGCTTTGGCTTGGTCATCCGTTGCAAGCGGAGGTGTCGCGCCGAGCAAAGTAACAGATGCAGCTTTATCGCGGTTATTAGAGTCCAGTGAGCCTGAAGCCGTCATTGAATCATTGGATGATGTTACGGCGATTGCTTTAGCTGGCTACTTGAGGAATCCAGGATACGGCTTGTTTTTTGACCCTTCCCGTAATCACGATGCCTGGCAGAAGGTACTCAAGTTAGATCCTCAAATCACAGCTTCAGTTGATTCATTTCTTGAGATGCTGGGCAAACGCTCATCTTCACTCGTGCTGAGCGATGCTGTAGCCGAAACGCTAGATGTATCCGTTGAGGAAGTAGAGGTCTTCCGTGACCAAATTGAAGATCGGGATTATGAAGTACAAGATTCTCACGCCACCGTTAAAACTCGGGGAAGCGCCCAACGAGCTTTCGCCGAAGCTGTGAAGCGAAATTACGGCTACCGATGCGCTTTAACAGGTATTAAAAGCAGGGACTTTTTGGTGGCTTCGCATATCGTTCCTTGGAGTGAAGACCAGACAATTCGTTTAGATCCATCGAATGGCATATGTTTGTCTCTTCTGGTAGATAAAGCATTTGAAAAAGGCTACCTCCTCATTGAGGATGATTGTGTTGTATCTCTCAATAGAGATAAGATCGGAGCTGATACATCACTTCTAGCGCTATTAACTCCTTATGAAGATAGAAAGCTCCGTGCTCCGAAGAAGTCTCCTCCGAGATCTGCCTATCTTGAAAGGCGGCGAGCATGGGTATCTGCTGACTGATTTAGATAATTTATCCTGATAAACGTGCCTCAGTGCTCACTGGGGCAATTCAGTCAATTCTAAACTTTTCGTCGGCGAGCACGAAACAGGTTTCAGTATTGACCATTACGTAGTCAAGCATTCGGCAGCCTGTTAAGTGAAGTGACTTTGCCATATTTCCGATAACGATCTTTCTCTCTTCAATATCTTTAAGAGAGTGCGTGAGGTTTTTGTGGGCGATAATGACTGCTGCAGCATTGTGTTCGATAACGGCTTTACACAGTTCTCGACTACAAATGCTTCCTTTACGATTGCGTCTAAATAGTTCACGAGTGGCAAAAACTGTCTCTTCTTCATTGAGCAGAAGCAAGATAAAGGTGTCGTCGTCATGAAGCTCCAGCATCCGTTGTAGCCAAGTAATTATTTGCTTTGGTTGAGCGAGTGAGCGTCCAATCATAAACCGTTTCATCGCTACCTGTTGCGCGGCTTGAATTACGTCCGCTTCAAGAATCGGCCCGGCACAAGAGTCATAACTGCAACAAGAGGTCGTGAGAACGTTACAGTATTTCATTTCTTTCTCCAAAGCTATGTCCGCATTTCATGCAAAAGCGATACTGTAAAATCTGCTGATCAATTTGTTGTCCAAGCTTGCTTCCAGCTGTAAATCCTGCAGTTGCGCCTATTAATCCGCCCAGCACAGCTCCGATGAACGTTCCAGTGGTGAAACCCACTGGACCGGCGATGGTTCCAGCTAGTGCACCCGCTTCAGCACCTGTTCTGGCGTTTTTATAACCTTTGGCCGAACCAGCGATTGCGCCGATCCAAGCGCACAAGTTCGTAGCTGAATTTTTATCCGTCGTATGTGTGGACGAACAGATGGGGCATGTTATAGCCATGGGAAATCCACTCTCGTTTTGGTACTACCGGAAGGCATCCTCACCTCAAGCTGACCGCTTGGGCGGTCAGCTTGAGGCTTGGGTTCCGAGTGATGATGTATGACTGCGAAATTTTTGATTTTTTGAGCCTTCCGACTGGGAAAGCTTCGAGAGCGGGAGCGCCGTGGAGTCTGGAAAGGGCTTGGCCTGGCGGGCGAAAACTAAGTCCGCCAATCAGGAAACTAAGTCCGGCAACGCAGACGGCCTTGGGGCTAGGGGGGCACCCGGTTTCAGCCGGGAGGTCCAAAATCTGTCAGTCACGAACGGGGGCAGGTAGGGCTGTTTTATCGGCTTGGGCGAGGCTTATTAAGCGAGGGTTTAGGGGGGGCTACTGGGCTTGTAAAACTTCTACCGAAGCACTGTGATTACCCCGGTCGAGGAAATGGCGATATGGTGGCTGCCAGCGCATAAGCAAGCCGCCTGGAGGGCATCCCAACGTGAGTGGTTCTACACCGATACACCCTAAGATCCTTCGCCTCAAAGAAGTCGTGAATCGCATTGGGCTCTCTCGCTCGACTATCTACGATCGGATAAATCCTGATTCATCCCGTTATGACAGAACTTTCCCAAAGCCCATTAAGATTGGTCGAGCGGCAGTTGGTTGGTTAGAGTCGAGTGTAAATGAATGGATTGAATCACTGAATGGTAATGTAAACTTTTAATAATCATCTAGGTTATATGTCGGATGGCGTCTAGATTGTGTACTAACTTTTTGAAATCACTCGCGCGATAGCCTGTCCCTTCCGCGTTGATTGAAATGCTGCGCCCCTCGGTTTGCGGCTATTAAGGAGGTCTTGATTTTTGGTTTATATGTTATTAGCTTGTCATGTTCTTGTGTCTAATAAATATTGTAATGCTTAACAGTCAGTGGTGTATTGGGATATTGTTTATGGAGCAGGCAGAGTTTCTTGAGGTGTACAAGGATAAAGCATATGAGCATTACTACGATGAGGCAGATGGTCAATGTCGTAGTAGCTATAATCAGGGTATGTTGTTTGAGTTCGTGAGCCGAATTATGAGGGCGGTAGATGTTCTGCGTGGGCCTGGTGGTTTGTTTTTGCCGAGGAAGACAAAAGGGCTTGGGAGCCTGGTTCTGAATAAATCTGAGCAGCGCGTTCTTTCAGCTATCGCTATAAACTATGTGGATCTTGAGAGGGAAGTGATTCTTTTCAAAGTCAATCCCTACATAAAGGTATTCATTGATTGTAATGCGGAGATAAAGCCATCTAACCCATATTTGTTGAAAGGTGAGGATGTTGATGAATCTATCGCCATCTTGAACAAGTTTGTAGCGGTTGCTCGTGCAAAAATTTCTAGCAATGAATTTAGAAGAAGTATGGCGGCTCATGCTAGGGCGGCTGATAAGAACTACGCCGGGTTAACGCGCTATATAAATGACCTGTTTGCTAAATATTCGAGATTGCTAGTGTTGAGATTGGATTTTTCGTATAGGAAAGGCGAATTTGATATTGAAGATCTAAGCCGTCCTGATGATAGGCAGGAAGCGCTTATGTCTGTTACCGATGATCTAGTTAGGCATCGTGTTGAGTTGCTTAACCATCTCAAATATAAATGCCCTGGCTTGGAAATGGTAGGCTATGTATGGAAGCTGGAGTATGGTCGAGAAAAAGGTCATCATTACCACATGATGTTTTTTCTAGATGGCGCCAAGGTGCGGCAAGACGTTGTGATTGCCAAGCGGATAGGTGAGTGCTGGGTCACGCATGTAACAAAGGGGAGAGGGCTTTATTACAATTGCAATAGAAATAAAGAGGATTATAGGTTTTGTGGGGTTGGCATGATCAGTCATAGTGACTCTCAAATGATCGCCAATCTTAAAGAAAAAGCTGCGCTCTATTTGACAAAGGTAGATCACTTCGTAAGTGCATGCATGCCGTGCGGACGCCGAACTTTTGGTAAAGGGAACTCCCCTAAGCTTGATAACGTAGTCGGGAGACCTAGAAAAAGTTATCCTGTATGAGTGTCGGGAGCTTTCACAACTGCAGCGATTATCGAGTCGGATTTTATCCAGCGTCGTACTGTTCTCTCTATGCTGTCTGGCGCTGGATATCTGATGCCATTTTCCTTCATGTAGTTCTTCAAGCTTGGCATTATCGCTTTAAGTGCTTGTAACTCATTTGACCAACCAGTAATTGGTCGAAATATCTGGAGCAGTCTGCAGACTTCCTTTTTTGCAGGAGTGTAGCGATCCCTGCGCGCAATGCCTCCCTCGCTCGCAACTTGCTTCCGAGTTTTGATCTGTTCTTTATAAAATCGCTGGTCGCCTTCGTAGAGTTGATGCAAGCCAACGCACAAAGTCTTCATCGCAATCGCTTGTCCGTACAGCGGCAAGAGCTCAATTGCTTTCGAGATGCCCGAGTAGGCGTTCACGATTCGTCCGAGTACAGCCCTTTTTTCTTTAGAGAGTATCGTGTTAATCTGCTCCTGTTTTTCAGGCAGAATGACGCGCCGCTCAATTTTCTTTTTTAGGAAGTCGTCTAGCATATATTGGCTGCGCAGCGGTAGTGTTCTTCTTAGCATTGAGTATTTCTTTGTGACTAGGCTTGCTGCTTGGTTTGCTGCTATGTTGCCGGGTAAAGATTTTAAATACTGATACTCAGGTAAGTCCTCCAAGCTGTTTGGTAATACTTTTCCCGCTTCAGTTGATTTGTCATAGAGTTTTTCGAGTTCGCATTTTGGAAGGCCGCACCACATCTCTGACAGTGACAGGTTGAGTTCAATAATTGAATGATTGATTTTCATTTTTATTTCACGACTTGTTCTTGAGATGTAGGTGGCGGCAATCGTTATCGTGTTTTTATGTTTCGGCCGGGATTTGAGCCAATATGTAGTTTGCCCAGTCAGTCATAAGGTCGCGGCGTTTATCCAAGAAATCTGTACGTGAATATGCGCCCTCAGACTGGTCCCGTTCGTCATGTGCTAATGCCATCTCACATACTTCCCTTGGGTAGTTCGTACATTCTCCTGCCCAGTCTCGAAAGGAAGAGCGGAAGCCATGCCGGGTAACTTGTGTATATCCCAATTCATGTAAGAGCGTGCGGACTGCGTTTGCATGCATAACGCCTGTTTTTCCGCTGCCGGGGAAAAGATAGGGGTTATCATCAACTCTAGGGATACTCCGCAGCAGCTTTTGCACTTGGTTCGCGAGAGGAATAGAAAAGGCTACTCGCATCTTCATTCGTTCGGCCGGCAATGACCAGATGTTGGACTCTAGGTTAAACTCATCCCAGCGAGCGAATCTGACCATGTGTGCGCGTGCTCCAGTCAAAATCAGCAACTGGGCAGCCCATGATGAGGGGGTAGTGTGCGATGAAAGCTTACCCATCAACTCAGGTACGTCTTGCCATTTCAAAGCTTGGTAATGTTCACGTTTCCGTGCCTTTTTCTTATCCGCGCGGCTTAGCAGGTTGTCCAAGTGTCCGCGCCAGCGGGCGGGATTCTCTCCCTGCCTGAGATCGCGGGCCTTGGCAGCGTCCAGTATTTGCTCAAGTTGGCCTCGAACCTCGTCAGCTGTTCTTGTTTTAGTTGCCCAAATAGGTTGTAGAACCTTGAGGATTTCGCCTGTGCCAACATCTGCCGCTGGCAGCTTCCCTATGTGTTCAAATGCGTAAAGCTCAAGTTTTCTTAACCAGCCTCTACGCCACTTTTCGGACCATGTAGCCCCGTGAGCCCGACAGTAATCAGTGGCGAGCATTTCAAATGTTACTTGCTTGGCTTCGTTGACGCGATTCGCCTCTTTTAATAGCGCACGCTCTTCATCACGGGCGACCAGCGGGTCAACCCCGGCGGTAAGCAGTCTGCGTTTTTCGCTGGCATCAATTCTGGCGTTCTTCAAACTCACATCAGGATAGGCCCCAAGACCCATTTCCCGTCTGCGCCCATTGAGCTGGAAACGGAAAACCCATGATTTGCGGCCCGACGCCTTCACAACCAGACGGAGACCTTCGCCATCTTCGTAGGTGCCAGGCTTAGCCAGGTTTTCAACCTGCTTAGGATTGAGCTTACTCAAGATGATCCCCTTTTATTGTCCCCCCAATTGTCCCCCCATCAGACCGCAGACGCCTTTGCATGCATTCGGACGTTGTCGGACAGAAGGAACCTTGAGAGCCCCATGAAACAAGGCTATCAGGAAGATTCTCGGACGAGATAGGAAAGTTTCGGACAAATAAAAAGCCGGCTTGTGGCCGGCTTCTCGGGGACGGTTCCGACTAATTTATGGTAAGTCGCAACCGCCTTAACTGTGTGGCCAGCAAGGGCCTGAAAGAGATGGCAAACGGTCGTGTGGAGCGTCGCCGAGCCCTCTGGAACGCGGCTTGCGCCGGCCGGGGCTGAATGTGCCGCGTAGCATACAAGGGCTGGCGCGGTATGCCCAGCAAAAAATGGCACAGGGCGTGTCAGCCGGGGCGTCGCTGGCGGTAATGCGACCAGTGGAACACCCAGCCGAGTACCTCCAGCTTCTGCGCCTTGCGCTGTAACGGTGTGTAGCGCTCCACCACCTCACGCCGGTTGTGGCTGTGCAGGCACAGGGTGCCTTGGTGGCCGAGGCTCAGGCTGTTCACCCTGAGCCTGCCGTTGTGCAGCAGGGCATAGATCTCGCCATCAACCACCCGGGTGTAGCTTAGGTCGATCGCCAGGATGGCATCGCGTGGAATCCACGGCGCCATATTGGCAGCCGGCATGGTCATGCAGATGGCTTGCTCCACGGGTACGGCCAAAGCCTCCAGCGCAGGTGCCGGCATTGCCAGGTGATGGCCGTCGATCGCGATGAGCTGGCCGTTGCGCAGATCGTGGAAGGGTACTTGCACCAGGGGCACAAGTTGGTCCGATGACGCACCGAATGCGTCTATCGGCATTGCCTGTGGCGCATACATGCGCAGAAGCGAATGCGGGTGCTTCGGGCCTTCGCCCGTTTGCAGCCAGCGGCGCTGCACACAGAACAACTCGGCCATTTCGTCGAGGCGGGCAATCGGGATGCCGCGGGTGAACCAGTTGTTGATGTGCTGCGACGTCACGCGGCGCTGGGCAGCGAAGTCTGAGGGGGTCAGGCCACATTCCCGGAGGAGTGCCTTGAGTCGGTCACCGGATCTGTTCATGAGGCCGAGTGTAGCGGCCGGTTGCCAGTAGCGAAATGAACGTGATGTTGATATGAACGGTGTGAAAAATGCTTGGATGTAGGGCGAAGGTGTAGGGCTGCGTAGGATTTTTTACCTGCCTTCCGCGTAACCCATAAAAAACCCCGCTGAGGCGGGGTTTTTTATGCAAAACGGTATCAGCCTTTGTAGGCAGCGACCGATTTGGTGATCGCGGCGCGGGCGGCGTCGGCGCCTTCCCAGCCTTCGATCTTGACCCACTTGCCCTTCTCCAGATCCTTGTAGTTCGCGAAGAAGTGCTCGATCTGCTGGATCAGCAGGGCTGGCAGGTCGGTGTATTCCTTCACGTCGACGTACAGCTGGCTCAGCTTGTCGTGAGGCACGGCGATAACCTTGGCGTCGCCGCCGCCGTCGTCGGTCATGTTCAGCACGCCGACCGGACGGGCACGGATAACCGAGCCAGGAGCAACCGGGTATGGGGTCACGACCAGCACGTCCAGCGGATCACCGTCGTCGGCCAGGGTGTTCGGGATGAAACCGTAGTTGGCCGGGTAGAACATCGGGGTGGCCATGAAGCGATCGACGAACAGGGTGTCGCTGTCCTTGTCGATTTCATACTTGATCGGCGCGTGGTTGGCCGGGATCTCGATGGCGACGTAGATGTCGTTCGGCAGGTCTTTGCCAGCCGGAATCTTGCTGTAGCTCATTGGGCAGTGCCCCCGTGTTTGATCAAAAAAGTGGCGGCGATTATAGGCACATTCCGCCAGGCCATGCCACGTGTGCACGGATGTGCGGCCGCATCAGGCGTGGCTTTCGCGGTAATCCGGATGCCCGGCCTGCAGCTTCAGCAGGCGCTCGAGCGGGTTCTGCCGGTAGAATAGCGACAGCTGCTGGTACACCTGTGGATAAGCCTGCTGCAGCAGGTCGGGAGCGCTGAAGAAATACTCGCTGGTGACGGCGAAGAATTCCGCCGGGTTTTCCGCCGCGTAGGGGTCGATGGCGGTTTCAGCATCGGGGTCGGCGTCGAGCTGGCGGTTGAGGTCGTCGTAGGCCTGCTGCATGGCCGCTGCCCAGTCTTCCACGCGCATGCCCGGGTGCAGCGGCGGCAGGCCGTTGGCATCGCCATTGAGCATGTCGAGTTTGTGTGCCAGCTCGTGTATCACCAGGTTGTAGGCCTCCCAGCCGCCACTGGCCAGCACCCCGGCCCAGGCCAGGATGATCGGCCCCTGCTGCCAGGCTTCGCCGCTGTGTTCGGCATCCCACGCGTGCTCCACGCCAGTGGCATCGCGGTGGCGCTGCGGGCTCTTGAAGTCATCGGGGTAGAGAATGATCTCGTGGAAGCCCTGGTACCAGTTCAACTCGCCCAGGTGCAGCAGTGGCAGCTGCGCCTGGGCGGCGAGAAACAGGCGCTGCTCGTCGTCCAGCTCGACCCCGGGGAGGGTGGTCAGGTGCTTGTCGAGCAGGAACAGGATGCAGGCTTCGCGCAGCCACTGGTCTTCGGCATCGGTGATGCCATCGAGCATCGGCAGGCGATCACGGATCACCTGCCATTGCTGTGGGTCGATCGGGTAGCGCGCGAGTGTGCGCTTGCGCCGCCAGGCGCTGAAGGACCACATGTCTGCTGTCAGTGGGCCTTGGCGGTGCGGCCCAGGCGGCTGCGCAGCAGGCCGAGGATCATCGGTACCAGGGATAGCAGGATGATGGCGACCACCATCAGCGACAGGTGCTGCTTGATGAACGGCACATTGCCGAAGAAGTAGCCCAGGGTCACCAGGCCACCGACCCACAGCAACGAACCGGCCACGCTGAAGCCCAGGAAACGCGGGTAGTGCATGTGCGCGATACCGGCCACGAACGGCGCGAAGGTGCGCAGGATCGGCAGGAAGCGTGCCATGGTTACGGTCTTGCCGCCATGGCGTTCATAGAAGTCGTGGGTCCGCTGCAGGTAGTCGCGGCGGAAGATCTTCGAATTGGGGTTGCTGAACAGTTTTTCGCCTGTGGTGCGGCCGATGATGTAGTTGGTGCTGTCGCCGAGGATGGCGGCGGCCATCAGCAGGCCTGCCAGCAGGACCGGGTCCATCCCGCCACCGGCGGCCACGGCGCCAGCGATGAACAACAACGAGTCGCCCGGCAGGAACGGCATCACCACCAGGCCGGTTTCGCAGAAGATCACAGCAAACAGGATCGCATAGATCCAGGGGCCGTAGTTGGTGACCAGCAGATCGAGGTAGGCATCGAGATGCAGGATTAAGTCCAGCGGGTTGAATTCCATGTACAGCACCTGTGTTCTTGCCCGCCTATACGGGCATGCGATGACCGACAATGCCCTCGGCGTCGGCATGACTAACCTGTGAGTGGGTAAATTTTCACACATGACAGGTCGAAGCATTATACGGCCAAGTAGGAAACCTGCCCGTAGAGTTTGTAGCGGGGGGTTACTGTGTGCGCCTGTGCCGTCCTCTTCGCGGGCACGCCCGCTCCCACAGGTACCACACAAGGCTCAAGGGCTGTGCAGTACCTGTGGGAGCGGGCGTGCCCGCGAAGAGGACGGTACAGGTCAGTCCTGGCTGATCGGCAGGATGTAGTTCTCGAACTCGGTGTCCTTGCGAAAGCCGATCGACTCATAGGTCTTGCGCGCCACCTCGTTGTTGGCACTGGTCGATACCCGCATGCGCACGGCCTGGGTCTGCTTGGCCATTTTCTTGGCCTCGCGCATCAGATGGTCGGCCACCAGCATGCGCCGCGAGTCTTCGGCGACAAAGATGTCGTTGAGGATCCATACGCGTTTCAGCGAAAGCGATGAAAAGCTCGGGTACAGTTGACAAAAACCGAGCAATTTACCGTCATCGTCATCCGCCAAGGCCAGGTAGATCACCGATTCGTCGCGTTTGAGGCGTTTCTCGAGAAAGGCACGCGAGCTGTCGGGGAAAGGCAGCTGCCCGTAGAACTCGCGGTATCTGACGAACAGCGGGGTGAGCAGGTCGAGGTGTTCCAGGGTTGCCTTGATGATGCGCATGTGCGGCCCTCAGAGTCCATTTGGGGAAACGGCGGAATGCCTGCAGCTTTCATGGGCATGCTGCCCCAATGCTGGCCGTCAGTGCAATCCGCCTTCCGTTACAGGTTCTTTAACCTTCACCGAGCAGGAAATTGCCGCGCTGGTTGGGGGTGTTTTCACTGTCGATGCTATGGACCTCGGCTTCGTCCTTCAGATTCACACCGGAAAGCTGCCGCCGGCAGGCTTCGCGCATCAGGTATAGCAGGCGGTGGGCTGCCATGCCGTAACTCAGACCCTCCAGGCGGATGTTGGAGATGCAGTTGCGGTAGGCATCGGTCAGGCCGACCTTTGGTGCGTAGGTGAAATACAGGCCCAGGCTGTCTGGCGAGCTCAGCCCTGGGCGCTCACCGATCAGCATCACGGTCATGCGTGCACCGAGCAATTGGCCCACTTCGTCCGCCACGGCAACCCGGCCTTGCTCGACCAGCACCACCGGGGCGCTGGTCCAGCCATCGGCTGCGGCCTGCTCCTCGAAGCGGGCCAGGAATGGCAGGGTATGGCGGTGCACGGCCAGGGCCGAGAGGCCGTCGGCGACCACGATGGCCAGGTCGACGCCTTCGGGGTTGGCCTGGGCATGCTGGCGCAAGCGCTCGGCCGAATCGTCGTTCAGCCGCCGTCCCAGGTCGGGACGTTGCAGGTACTGGTGGCGATCACTGGCAGCGCTGTGCAGCACCAGGCTGTCGCGGCCATGGTCCTTGAGCTGTTCACTCAGGGTGGCGTGGTCGAAGGCCAGGTGCACGGCGTCACGGGCCTGGGCGTGGGCGAACTGGAAGTCCAGTTGCGCAGCGGTAGGCAGGCTGGTGCCGCAACGGCCCAGGGCGATGCGTGCCGGGGTCAGGTTGCGCAGGGCCAGCCAAGGATTTTCAGGGATTGGGGATCGGTCTGCCATGGTCACCTCTAGGCCAGCTGTGCCAACGCCTGGCGGAATGCCGGCGGCAGGTTGTCGCCAAAGCGCACGCGGCCATCGGCCTGGGTGAAGATGCCGGTGCGTTGCAACCAGGCTTCGAATTCCGGCCCGGGCTTCAGGCCCAGGGTCTGGCGCGCATACAGCGCATCGTGGAACGACGTGGTCTGGTAGTTGAGCATGATGTCGTCGGAGCCTGGGATGCCCATGATGAAGTTGATCCCGGCCACGCCCAGCAAGGTCAGCAGGGTGTCCATGTCGTCCTGGTCGGCTTCGGCGTGGTTGGTGTAGCAGATGTCGCAGCCCATCGGCACGCCGAGCAGCTTGCCGCAGAAGTGGTCTTCGAGGCCGGCGCGGATGATCTGCTTGCCGTTGTACAGGTATTCGGGGCCGATGAAGCCGACCACGGTGTTGACCAGGAACGGCTTGAAGTGGCGAGCCACGGCGTAGGCGCGGGTCTCGCAGGTTTGCTGGTCGACGCCGTGGTGGGCATTGGCCGACAGCGCGCTGCCCTGGCCGGTTTCGAAGTACATCAGGTTCTGCCCGAGGGTGCCGCGCCTGAGCGACAGGCCGGCCTCGTAGCCTTCCTGCAGCACGTTAAGGTTGATGCCGAAGCCGGCGTTGGCCGCCTCGGTGCCAGCGATCGACTGGAACACCAGGTCCAGCGGCACGCCGCGGTTGATCGCTTCGATCGAGGTGGTGACGTGGGTCAGCACGCAGGCCTGGGTAGGAATGTCATAGCGCTGGATGATGGCGTCGAGCATTTCCAGCAGGGCGCAGATCGAGGCGATGCTGTCGGTGGCCGGGTTGATGCCGATCATGGCGTCGCCGTTGCCGTAGAGCAGGCCGTCGAGGATGCTGGCGGCGATACCGGCCGGCTCGTCGGTCGGGTGGTTGGGTTGCAGGCGGGTCGACAGGCGCCCGCGCAAGCCCATGGTGCCGCGGAACCGGGTCACCACGCGGATCTTCTGCGCCACCAGCACCAGGTCCTGCACACGCATGATCTTCGACACGGCGGCGGCCATTTCCGGGGTCAGCCCAGGGGCGAGGGCGCGCAGGCTCTGCTCGTCAGCTTCTTCGCTGAGCAGCCAGTCGCGCAGGCCGCCAACGGTCAGGTGGCTGACCGGAGCGAAGGCCTGGGCGTCGTGGGTGTCGACGATCAGCCGGGTGATTTCGTCCTGTTCGTAGGGGATCAACGCTTCATTCAGAAAATGCGTCAGCGGGATGTTGGCCAGGGCCATCTGTGCGGCCACCCGTTCGCCGTCGTTGCTGGCGGCGACACCGGCCAAAAAGTCCCCGGAACGGGCCGGGCTGGCCTTGGCCATCACGTCCTTGAGGCTGTCGAAGCGATAGACCAGGTGGCCTACCGTGTGTACGAAACTTGCCATACAGAATCTCCAGAGCCGCGGGCTGGCCCGCGGCAGGTGGCTTTGATCAGTGCAGCGCCTCTTCGGCCTTCTGGATCGCGGCGAATTCCTCTTCCGGTGTGCCCGCAACCAGGTGGTGGCGGCTGTACAACGCAAAATAGGCGATGAATACCGCATAGATCACGGCAGCGCCAATCACCACCCGTGGGTCGACCAGGAAGCCCGCGACCACGGCGATACAGGCCAGCACCAGGGCCAGGCCCGAGGTGAAGATGCCGCCTGGGGTGCGGTAAGGGCGCTCCATTTTTGGCCGACGGATACGCAGGGTAATGTGCGCGGCCATCATCAGCACATACGACAGTGTGGCACCGAATACCGCCACCAGGATCAGCAGGTCACCCTGGCCAGTCAGCGACAGGGCGAAGCCGATGAGGCCGGGGATCACCAGCGCCATGACCGGGGCCTTGCTCTTGTTGGTTTCCGACAGTTTGCGGGGCAGGTAGCCCGCCCGCGAAAGGGCGAAGATCTGCCGCGAATAGGCGTAGATGATCGAGAAGAAACTGGCGATCAGGCCGGCCAGGCCCACCAGGTTGACGAAACTGCCCATCCAGGTAGAACCGCCGTAAGCCTTGGCCAGCGCCTCGACCAACGGGTTGCCGGAGGCCTTCAGGGCTTCGGACCCTGCGCCGCCAGGGCCGACCACCAGGATCAGCAGGGCGAACGCCAGCAGTACCAGCATTGCGCCGATCAGGCCGCGGGGCAGGTCGCGCTTGGGGTTCTTGGTTTCTTCAGCGGCCAGTGGCACGCCTTCCACGGCGAGGAAGAACCAGATGGCATAGGGGATCGCGGCCCACACGCCGACATAGCCGAATGGCAGGAAGCTGCTGGCGCCTGCGGCGTCCGTTTTGGCGATGTCGAACAGGTTGGCTGCATCAAAATGGGGCACCATGGCCACCAG
Source organism: Pseudomonas sp. NBRC 111130 (assembly GCF_001320485.1). NCBI lineage: Bacteria > Pseudomonadati > Pseudomonadota > Gammaproteobacteria > Pseudomonadales > Pseudomonadaceae > Pseudomonas > Pseudomonas sp. NBRC 111130. The sequence continues at coordinate 39,218 of NZ_BCBG01000035.1, read as the reverse complement.
GAATACCGCCAGGGCAATGGCTGCGACCGCGGTGATGATGAACATCAGTTTCAGCGCTTCACCCACGCCGAAGATGTGAATGCCGATAAACACTACATAGAACGCCAGGTAAATCATCCAGCCGCCGATGCCGAACAATGACTGGCAGTAGGCGCCGATGAACGTGGCGATGGCGGCGGGGGCGATGGCGTACTCGATGAGGATCGCCGTGCCGGTCAAAAAGCCGCCCCACGGGCCGAAGGCGCTGCGGGCAAAACCGTAGCCGCCGCCAGCGGTGGGGATCATCGAGGAGAGCTCGGCCAGCGAGAAGCACATGCACAGGTACATGGTGGCCATCAGCAAGGTGGCGAGGAACATGCCGCCCCAGCCACCTTGGGCGAGGCCGAAGTTCCAGCCGGCGTAGTCGCCGGAAATCACGTAAGCAACGCCCAGGCCTACCAGCAGTACCCAGCCGGCGGCGCCTTTCTTCAGTTCACGTTGCTGGAAATAGTCCGAACCGACCTTTTCGAAGTCGACGGAAGACCCTGCCGGCACGCCGGCGGAATGATCGCTTGGCATAGATTCACCTGTTCTTTTTCTTGATGGCCGGAAGGGGTCCGGGCCGATGGTGATAGGTACTGCAGGAAGCGAGCCAGAGCGGTTTTGGCTCTGAAGATTGTGGTAGCAAGTCTGGCCTCTTCGCGGGCAAGCCCGCTCCCACAGGTACTGCACAGGCCTGGAATCTTGCGCGATTCCTGTGGGAGCGGGCGTGCCCGCGAAGGGCGCGACGCGGTTTAGAAGAAGCCCAACGGGTTGATGTCGTAGCTCACCAGCAGGTTTTTGGTCTGCTGGTAGTGGTCGAGCATCATCTTGTGGGTTTCACGGCCGACGCCGGACTTCTTGTAGCCACCGAATGCGGCATGCGCCGGGTACAGGTGGTAGCAGTTGGTCCACACGCGGCCGGCCTTGATACCACGGCCCATGCGGTAGGCGCGGTTGATGTCGCGGGTCCACACGCCGGCACCGAGGCCGAACTCGGTGTCGTTGGCAATCGCCAGGGCTTCGGCTTCGTCCTTGAAGGTGGTGACGCTGACCACCGGGCCGAAGATTTCTTCCTGGAACACGCGCATGCGGTTGTTGCCTTTGAGCAGGGTCGGCTGGATGTAGTAACCGGTGGCCAGCGAGCCTTCGAGTTTTTCCACTTTGCCGCCGGTCAGCAGCTCGGCGCCTTCCTGCTGGGCGATGTCGAGGTACGAGAGGATCTTCTCGAACTGCTGCTGCGAGGCCTGGGCGCCGACCATGGTGTCGGTGTCGAGCGGGTCGCCGCGCTTGATTTGCAGCACCTTCTTCATCACCACTTCCATGAACTGCGGGTAGATCGACTCCTGCACCAGCGCGCGCGATGGGCAGGTGCACACCTCGCCTTGGTTGAAGAACGCCAGCACCATGCCTTCGGCGGCCTTGTCGATGAAGCTCGGCTCGGCCTGCATGATGTCTTCGAAGTACACGTTCGGCGACTTGCCACCCAGCTCGACGGTGGACGGGATGATGTTCTCGGCCGCGCATTTCATGATGTGCGAGCCGACCGGGGTGGAGCCGGTGAAGGCGATCTTGGCGATGCGCTTGCTGGTGGCCAATGCTTCACCGGCCTCGCGGCCATAGCCTTGCACCACGTTGAGCACGCCTTTGGGCAGCAGGTCGGCAATCAGCTCGACCAGCACGGTGATGCCCAGCGGCGTCTGTTCGGCCGGCTTGAGCACCACGCAGTTGCCGGCGGCCAGGGCTGGGGCAAGCTTCCAGGCGGCCATCAGGATCGGGAAGTTCCACGGGATGATCTGCCCGACCACACCCAGTGGCTCGTGGATGTGGTAGGCCACGGTGTTTTCGTTGATTTCGGCAGCGCCGCCTTCCTGGGCGCGGATGCAGCCGGCAAAGTAGCGGAAGTGGTCGACGGCCAGCGGGATATCGGCGTTGAGGGTTTCGCGGATCGGCTTGCCGTTGTCCCAGGTTTCGGTAATGGCCAGGATTTCCAGGTTCTGCTCGATACGGTCGGCAATCTTCAGCAGGATGTTGGAGCGGTCCTGTACCGAAGTGCGGCCCCAGGCGTCGGCGGCGGCATGGGCGGCATCCAGGGCTTTTTCGATGTCTTCGGCAGTGGAACGCGGGAATTCGGCGATCAGCTGGCCGTTCACCGGGGAAGTGTTGTCGAAGTACTGGCCTTTGACGGGGGCCACGAATTCGCCACCGATGAAGTTGCCGTAGCGGTTCTTGAAGGAAACCTTCGCGCCCTCGGTACCGGGATGTGCGTAACGCATGGTGTGTCTCCTGGCTGTTATGTTTGTTGAGGAGTTGGAAAGCGTAGAGCAAAGGTTGGGCCAGCGTGGTGCACCCTCGTGGAATCAATGACTTGGGTCATGCTTTGGCGCCGCGGCAAGGTGCGCTGTGCCAGGCTTGGCACGGCCGGGGTGACACTTTGTACCGTTTGCGACACGGTGCCGGCAGGTACGTTGCAAAGCCTGCGCAGGTGGAGGATGCTGGCCTGAATCTCTATCTGCGGAGAACAACAACAAATGCAGAGCAACTCATTCAGCCGACATGCCCAGCAAGTGCATACCGTTGCCCGTGGAGAAGCGGGCAGCGATCCTTCCATTGCCCGCTCCTGGCTGCGCTGCCTCGACGATTACCACCTCGACCCGTCAGTGATCGAGGCACCGGTGGTGCTTGAGCACGGCCGCCTGCTGGAGAGCCGCGAGCGCCTGCGCCAGGTGCTGAAAATCGCCGACAGCGAAATGAACAGCCTGCACCAGCAGCTGTCTGGAGCCGGCCATGCGGTGCTGCTGACCGACGCCCGTGGGGTGATCCTCAACTGTGTCACCGCGCCCAGCGAGCGGCGCAACTTCGAGCGTGCCGGGCTGTGGCTGGGCGCGGACTGGAGCGAGGCACGCGAGGGTACCAATGGCATCGGCACCTGCCTGGTCGAGCGCCAGGCCCTGACCATTCACCAGAATGAGCACTTTCGCGGCCGCCATACCGGGCTGACCTGCTCGGCGAGCCCGGTGTTCGACCCCCATGGTGAACTGCTGGCGGTGCTCGATGTGTCCTCGGCGCGCCCGGACGTGTCGCGCCAGAGCCAGTTCCACACCATGGCGCTGGTGAACCTTTCGGCGAAGATGATCGAGAGCTGCTATTTCCTGCGTCATTTCGAGCAGCAGTGGTTGCTGCGCATCCACGTGCAGGCGGAGTCGGTCGGCCAGTTCAGTGAAGGGTTGTTGGCGTTCGATGGCGATGGCCGGATCTGCGCCGCCAACCAGAGTGCGCTGAACCTGCTCGGCACCATTCGCGGGGGCGTGTTGGGCAAACCGCTGGAGATGTTCTTCGCCTGCAGCCACGACGAGCTGTTCAGCCGCGCTACGCCAGGCGGCAGTACGGTCTGGCCGTTGCGCACCCGTGATGGACGCCAGGTGTTCGCCAGCCTGCGCGGCCAGGCGCAGGCGCCGCGATGGACGGTGCCGGCCAGCCAGCCCCAGGCCAGGCCTGCCGCAGCGCCGGGTATCTGCTTGCTGGACCCGGCCCTGCAACACGATTTTCAACGTGCCGTGCGTGTGTTCGAGCGCGATGTGCCGCTGCTGCTGCGCGGCGAGACCGGTTGCGGTAAAGAAGCCTTTGCCCAAGCCGTGCACCAGGCCAGCCAGCGCTGTGGCAAGCCGTTCGTGGCGGTCAACTGTGCGTCGATCCCTGAGAGCCTGATCGAAAGTGAGCTGTTCGGCTACCGCGGTGGCAGCTTCACCGGGGCGCGCAAGGAGGGCATGCGTGGCAAGCTGTTGCAGGCCGACGGCGGTACTTTGTTGCTGGACGAGATTGGCGATATGCCACTGGCCTTGCAGACCCGCCTGTTGCGGGTGCTGGAAGAGCGCCAGGTGGTGCCGATTGGCGGTGAGCCGCAGGCGGTGGATGTGCGCATCGTCAGTGCCACCCACCGGGATTTGCTGGAGCGGGTGGAGCAGGGCAGTTTCCGTGAGGATCTGTACTACCGGCTCAATGGCCTGGAGGTGGCGCTGCCAGCGGTGCGCGAGCGTAGTGACAAGGAACGGTTGCTGGATTTCCTGCTGCATCAAGAGGCACAGGGGCAGGTGGTCCGATTGGCGCCCGAGGCGCGTCAGGCACTGCTTGGCTTCGCCTGGCCGGGGAACGTCCGGCAGATGCGTAACGTGCTACGGACCTTGGTGGCGCTGTGCGAAGACACCATCATCCGGTTCCTGGACCTTCCCTCCATCTTCAGGACATACGCGCCCTCTGTGGGAGCGGGCATGCCCGCGAACGAGGGCAACGGCCTCGCCTTGCATTCCCAGGTCGGGCCTCTTCGCGGGCATGCCCGCTCCCACAGGGGCGGTGTCGAGCCTGAGGTCTCAGTGAGGGGCGATGTATTGCAGAGCGCAGAACGCCAGGCGCTGATGGAAGTGCTGGAAGCAAAACACTGGCATCTGACCCGGGTCGCCGAGCACCTGGGCATCAGCCGCAATACCTTATATCGAAAATTACGAAAACACGGCATTAGCCGCGTGTAATAACCGAAACAGCGTGTGCGATTTTTCTCGCTCTGGGCTACCCTGCCTCGAAGTTTTGCGAGGTCGACCATGCATATTCATATTCTCGGTATTTGCGGCACTTTCATGGGTTCGCTGGCCGTGCTGGCCAAAGAGCTCGGCCACCGCGTCACCGGCTCCGACGCCAACGTCTATCCGCCCATGAGCACCCAGCTCGAAGCCCAGGGCATCGAGCTGACCCAGGGCTACGACCCGGTTCAGCTGGACCCTGCACCTGATCTGGTAGTGATCGGCAACGCCATGTCGCGGGGCAACCCGGCGGTGGAATATGTGCTGAACAAGGGCCTGCCTTATGTATCCGGCCCGCAGTGGCTGGCTGACCATGTGCTGCAGGGCCGCTGGGTGCTGGCCGTGGCGGGCACCCACGGCAAGACCACCACCAGCAGCATGCTGGCCTGGGTGCTGGAGCATGCCGGCATGAGCCCGGGCTTCCTGATCGGCGGCGTACCGCAGAACTTCTCGGTGTCGGCGCGCCTGGGCGGCACACCGTTCTTCGTGGTCGAGGCCGACGAATACGACAGCGCCTTCTTCGACAAGCGTTCGAAGTTTGTGCATTACCACCCGCGCACCGCGATCCTCAACAACCTTGAGTTCGATCACGCGGACATCTTCCCTGACCTGGCGTCCATCGAGCGGCAGTTCCACCACTTGGTACGGACCATCCCGAGCGAAGGCCTGGTCATTCACCCGACCACCGAGCAGGCGCTGGAGCGTGTGATCGGCATGGGCTGCTGGACCCCGGTGCAGACCACCGGTGAAGGTGGCCAGTGGCAGGCTCGCCTGCTCAATGCCGACGGTTCGCGTTTCGAGGTGCTGTTCGAGGGTGAGGTGCAGGGCGTGGTGGACTGGGCCCTGACCGGTCAGCACAACGTCGCCAACGCCCTCGCCACGCTGGCCGCCGCCCGTCATGTTGGCGTGGTGCCAGCAATGGGTATCGAAGGCCTGAGTGCGTTCAAGAGCGTCAAGCGGCGCATGGAAAAGGTGGCTGAAGTCCAGGGCGTGACCATCTACGATGATTTCGCCCACCATCCGACTGCCATTGCTACCACGCTCGACGGCCTGCGCAAGCGAGTGGGTGAAGCGCCGGTCATCGCCATCATCGAGCCGCGCTCCAACTCCATGAAGCTGGGCGCCCATCGAGATGGCCTGCCGGAAAGCGTCAATGACGCCGACCAGGTGATCTGGTACGCGCCCGCCAACCTGGGTTGGGACCTGGCCGGCACTGCCGCGCAATGCAAGGTGCCCAGCGTGGTGGCCGACAGCCTTGACGCGATCATCGACCGGGTCAAGGGCCAGGCTCGCCCAGGTACTCATGTGGTGATCATGAGCAATGGCGGCTTTGGCGGCCTGCATGGCAAGCTGGCCGAGGCACTGCAGTGAGCGGTCCGGAACGCATCACCCTGGCCATGACTGGCGCCTCCGGCGTGCAATATGGCCTGCGCCTGCTCGATTGCCTGGTGCGCGAGGACCGCGAGGTGCATTTCCTCATCTCCAAGGCCGCGCAACTGGTGATGGCCACCGAGACCGACGTACTCCTGCCGGCCAAGCCGCAGGCCATGCAGGCGTTTCTCACCGAATACACGGGTGCTGCCGATGGGCAGATCCGTGTCTATGGCAAGGAAGACTGGATGTCGCCGGTGGCTTCGGGCTCTGGAGCGCCAGCGGCGATGGTGGTGGTGCCGTGTTCAACCGGTACCTTGTCGGCAATCGCCACCGGCGCCTGCAACAACCTGATCGAGCGAGCCGCCGACGTCACCCTCAAGGAGCGTCGGCAACTGATCCTGGTGCCACGCGAGGCACCGTTCTCGACCATTCACCTGGAGAACATGCTCAAGCTGTCACAGATGGGGGCAATGATCCTGCCAGCGGCGCCGGGGTTCTATCACCAGCCGCAGACCATCGATGACCTGATCGACTTCGTCGTGGCGCGCATTCTCAACCTGCTGAACATTCCGCAGGACATGCTGCCGCGCTGGGGCGAGCATCATTTCGGGGCTGATGATTGAAACGCTGCCTGGCTGGATTGCTGGCGGCCAGTCTGCTCGGCGGCTGCGCCACGGTGCGCACGCTGGACGCCAACAAGCCTGGGGCGCCGGTGGTGTATGCCGGGACCCGGCTGGATATGTACGTGATCAACGGTGGCTGCTGCCCCAAGGATCGCTTTGGAGCCGAGGCACCGGCGTATCCTCACCTGGACCTGCCTGGCAGCATGCTGCTGGACACGCTGTTCCTGCCGCTGTCATTGCTGACGGCGGCAGGCATAGGGTTTCAGGCTACGGGTGGGCTGTAGCGGCTATTACTTGCCGAGCCTGCGTAACTCGTCGGACTCGATCACGCGGATTCCATCTTCTTCTTCCAGCGCCAGGCGCCACAACGCCCGTGCCAGTGTGCATGCCTCGATCCCGCGATATTTACCCGGCATCAACTTCGAGAACGGTGAGGCCAGCTTTTCACCCAGGCGTGGTTCCAGCCGTTCACCGAGTAGCAACGATGGCCGCACGATGGTCAGTTGTGGCCAGTCCTGAGCCTTTAGCGCTTCTTCCATTTCGCCTTTGACGCGGTTGTAGAAGATCGGCGACTTGGGGTCGGCACCCAAGGCGCTGACAACCAGCAGGTGGCGCGCACCCATTTCCCGTGCGCGCTTGCTGAAGGCCACGACCATGTCCAGATCGACGGCGCGAAACGCTTGCTCCGAGCCCGCCTGCTTGAGGGTGGTGCCCAGGCAGCAATAGGCAATATCGACCCGGCCGGCCAGTTGCGGGAGAAACACTGCGGGGTCGCCCACCGGGTTTTCCAGATGGGGGTGCTCGGCCAATGGCCGACGGGTCGGGGCCAGCACGCGACTGATGGTGGGTTCGTTGAGCAGGCGGTCGAGCAGGTGCTCACCGGTTAGGCCGGTGGCACCGGCAAGCAGGACATGCTGAGGCGTCAAATACATGATGTCTCTCCCTTGTTACACACAAGCTTAGCGGCTGGCAGGCGTTTTTGCCTGTTCCTCCGGCTTGGCCTGTGCCGCATTACGCAAGGCTTCCTCGGCTTGGTGCTTACGCAGTTGCTGCCAGTGTGCCAGTACTGCGGGCGGCGCCCAGATCTGGGGTTCGGAGGCCTCGAAACCTTCCCTCCGTTCTCGTTCGGCAACACTGGCGCGCGCCAGTTCAAACGCTTGTTTCAGGTCATCGGTCTGGTTCAAGGCCTCGGCGAACAAGGCATCGCCGAAGTAGGTGAAGTCAGCTTCTTCCGAGCACCCGAACGACACCCGGTCGGCACGGGCGGCGGTCATGATCAGCGTGCGGTCATCCTTGAGCGGGGGGATATAGCCACCTGAATAACAGGCGGAGATGACAATGATCTTGTCGCGGTCCTTGAGCGGGGCCAGGGCGCTGGCCAATTCGTCGGCGGACAGGTCGGCCAGCTGCAGGCGCGGTTGGTCGAGCACCAGTTGGTGGTCCTGGCTGCCGTGGCTGGTCAGGTAGATGAAGATCAGGTCTTCCGGGCCGCTGCGTTCGGCCAGGGTACGGGCGGCGCGGCTGAGGTTCTCGCGGGTGGCCATGGGGCGGGTGGTCATCTGGTCGCGGTGGTTGACCAAGGTGACCTGGCCACGGGCACCGAAACGCACATTGAGCATATTGCTGACATAGTCGGCTTCGCGCAGGAACACGCTCTGCTGACCATCACCGGCCACTACCAGGCTGTACAGCTGGACGGGCGGCGCCGAGCGCGGTACCCGCGCCAGCGCTTCATCGAGCAGGCGGCCCTGATTGAGCAGGGCCAGGTCCAGCGGGTCGGGCAGAAGCTTGCCTTTCTGGTCACGTACGCGCACGCCATTGACCCAGAAGCCGCTTTCGACCTGGCCGCTGGCCAGCGTCAGCTTGCCGTGGCCCTGGTAGGCGTCGTTGTCGAAACCGCCGACGTACTTGCTGCCATCCGGCAACTGCAGACTGCCTTGGCCAGACAGGTGCCAGTCGACGAAGGTGCCTTTGTAGTGGCTGCCGTCGCTGCCGAGCAATTCGCCTTCGCCGGTCAGCGAACCGTCCTTGAACTCGCCTATCCAGACGTCGCCGTCGGCGTTCTCGTAGCGGCCACGGCCCTCCAGGCGGTTGTCCTTGAACTCGCCGATGTATTGCTCGCCATCGACACTGTCGTAGGTGCCGCTGCCCTGCAACTGGCCATCGACGAAGCGGCCGCTGAACTGGTTACCGCTGGCATCGCTGCGCACGCCGGCGCCATTGGGTTTGCCTCTGGCGAACAGGCCTTGGTAGCGGCTGCCGTCGGCCATTTCCAGTTCGCCTGCGCCTTCGTACTGGTCATCCTTGAATTGGCCGCGGTAGGTCAGGTCGGCCTGCTTGAGCGTACCTTCACCGTCACGTCGACCGTGGCTGAAGGTGCCGGCATAGTGGCTGCCGGGGGTGGTCAGGTCGCCCAGCCCGTGGAACAGTCCCTTGTCGAACTGGCCTCGGTAGATCTCGCCATTGCTGCCGTGCCACTCGCCCTGGCCGTGCCACTGGCCGTCCTTGAAGCTGCCGGCGTACCAGCTGCCGTTGGGGTAGTCGATGCGTCCCTCGCCCTGCAGCAACCCATCGACCACCTGCCCACGGTAGCGGCCACCGTCGGGCAGGCGCGCGTCAGGCGGGGACAATGATTCACCATCGCCACAGGCTGCGAGCATCAGGGTCAGTGCGAGGGGGAGCAGTGGACGCATGGCGGAATCCGGGCAAAAGGTCTGCCGAGTATGCCGCAGAATACGGGGCGCAGGTATCTGTGATCCAATCGAAAGCAGTGTTGGATTGTTCGCGGGTGAACCCGCTCCGACAGGTACGGCACAAGGCCTGGCCGTGTGGCGATCCTGTGCAAGCGGGTTCACCGAGCCGTCGAACCGCCGCGAAGCGGCCGGTTCAGACGAAGCAGAGCGAGAGGGGTTCAGCGATATAGGCCGGCTTCTCTTCGCCTTCGATCTCCAGGGTAGCGGTCGCCTTGAGCAGCCACTGCCCCGGCTTCTTCTCGGTCACCTCACCCAGGTCCACCTTCAGTCGAACCTTGCTGTCGACCTTTACCGGCTGGATGAAACGCACGCTGTCGAGTCCATAATTGACCACCATCTTCAACCCCTCAGGCAGTACCAGGATGTCCATCATCAGCATGGGGATCAGCGACAAGGTCAGAAAACCATGCGCGATGGTGGTGCCGAACGGGGTTTTCGCCGCCTTTTCCGGGTCGACATGGATGAACTGGAAATCGCCGGTGGCTTCAGCGAACAGGTTGATGCGCTGCTGGTCGATCTTCAGCCAGTCGGAACGTCCCAGCTCCTTTCCAACGTACTGCGATAGCTCATTTACCGGTACATAGGGCATCGCGACTCTCCAGGTTGTCATTTGGTACGAAAGTGCAAGATCAGCACGGCGAACCGTTTCAGTCAAGAAGCCCGCATTTCGGCGAATATCGGCTTATACGTAACGCGTGCTTATAATGACGCGGCGTGCCTGAAGGAGATCCTTATGCTGTTGCGTGGTTTGACCTGGCTGGTGCTGTTTCAGCTGCTGGGTACGGCGCTCAATCACTTGTGTGTGCCGATTCTGCCGGGCCCGATCATCGGCCTGTTGCTGCTGCTGTTTTTCCTCATGGCTCGCGGCGAGGTCGGCAAGCCGCTGAGCGAGGCCGCCGGTAGCCTGCTACGTTACCTGCCATTGCTGCTGGTGCCACCGGCGGTGGGGGTGATGGTCTACGCCAAGGACATTGCCGCAGACTTCTGGGCGATTGCCGGTGCGTTGCTGATTTCCTGCCTGGTCACCCTGGTGTTCGTCGGCCTGCTGATGCAGAAGCTAATCGACCGCCAACACGGCAAGCACGAGGAGTAGCCATGATCTTTGATTGGCAGGGCGCGCTCGACGCGGTCATCCACCATCCCTTGTTCGGTATCGGGATCACGTTGGGCGCGTACCAGATAGTGCTGGCTGCCTACGAAAAGACCCGCTGGCTGTTCCTGCAACCGGTATTGGTGTCGATGCTGCTGGTGATCGGCGTGCTGCTGACCTGCGGCATCAGCTACGGCGAATACCGCAAAAGTACCGAAATCATGAACATCCTCCTCGGTCCCGCCACCGTGGCCCTGGCGGTGCCGCTCTATCTCAACCTTCGGCGCATCCGGCAGCTGTTCTGGCCGACTTTTACTACGCTGGTAATCGGAGGCCTGTTCGCCACGGTCTGCTGCTTGCTGCTGGGGTGGTGGTTCGGTGCCGAACACATGATCCTGATGACCATGGCGCCGAAATCGGTCACTTCGCCGATCGCCATGCTGGTGGCGGAACAGATAGGTGGCGTGGCGGCGCTGGCGGCCGTGTTCGTGTTGATTACCGGGGTGATCGGGGCAATCTTCGGCCCCGCACTGCTGACCCGTCTGGGTGTGCACAGCCCGGAGGCGCGTGGCATGTCGCTAGGTGTGACGGCTCATGCCGTGGGCACTTCGGTGGCCTTGCAGGAAAGTGACGAGTGCGGCGCTTTTGCCGCGCTGGCGATGAGCCTGATGGGGGTGGCCACGGCGGTGTTCCTGCCGTTGGCGGTCAGCCTGGTGGCTTGAGGAGTTGTGATGACGCTACCGCTGTTTCCCCTCAATACCGTGTTGTTTCCCGGTTGCCTGCTGGATCTGCAGATCTTCGAGGCGCGCTACCTGGACATGATTGGCCGCTGCATGAAGCAGGGCACTGGCTTTGGCGTGGTGTGCATCGTCGAAGGCGAGCAGGTCGGCAAGGCGCCGCCGGTGGTGGCTTCGATCGGTTGCGAGGCCATGATTCGTGACTTCGTCCAGCAGGACAACGGCTTGCTGGGCATTCGCGTGGAAGGTGTACGGCGCTTCGAGTTGAGCCAGACCGAAGTGCAGAAGGATCAATTGCTGGTCGGCGAGGTGCATTGGCTGGCGGAGCAGCCGGACAGCCCGCTCACCGATCACGATGATGACTTGCTGGCGCTGTTGGTGGCCCTGGGCGAGCATCCGATGGTCGAGGCGCTGGACATGCCGCGGGACGTCGACGGGCGCCAGGCCCTGGCCAACCAACTGGCTTACCTGTTGCCGTTCATGGAAGAGGACAAGCTGGACTTGCTGGCGATCGACTCGCCGGCGCAGCGGCTGGAAGAGATCCAGAAGCTGCTGGAGCGCATCCAGGGTGAGTTGTTCGCCTGATTGAGCTCAGTGGCCCGTACCGGCCTCTTCGCGGCTAAAGTCGCTCCTGCAGGTAATGTGCGATCCCTGTAGAAGCAACTGTCTTGCTCAATAGCTTAAAGCTGGCGCGGCTCCACAAGTACAGCGCACGCCTGGACGCTGGTGATGATCCTGTGGGAGCGGCTTTAGCCGCGAAGAGGCTGGTGCAGGCTATCTCAATATTGGTAACGCAGCAGGGCGTGGGGCAGCGCATGCATGGCAAAGAACGCCAGCAGCGCGATACACGCCGGCAGCACCAGCCACCAGACTTTTTGCGGCAGTGCCGTCAGCGGCTGCCGATGCTGCACCAGGGTCAGGCTCAGGGCGCACACGCAACAGGCCAGCAGGGCACCGGCCATGATGTCGGTCGGCCAATGGGCACCCAGGTACACCCGCGACAAGGCAATCGCCAGCGCCGGGATGCAGCCCAGCATCACCCAGGTCAGGCGCATGCGCGGCGGCATGCCGCGCCCTGCCAGCACCGCCAGGGTCAGGAAGAATGCGAACGATGCCGAACTGTGCCCGCTGGGCATGCTGTAGCTGGTCAAAGGGTCGCTCAGTACTTCCGGGCGGGCACGGGCGAACAGCCATTTGAGCGTGCCATTGGCCAGCGCCGTGCCCATCAGCGTACCGCCCGCGAACAGGGCATGGCGCCACTGACGCGCCAGGAGCAGCAAGCCGGTCAGCAAACCTCCCAGGAAAAACTGGGTCTTGAAGTCGCCCAACCGGGTCACCAGCACCACGGTGCCGTCAATGGCTTTGCTACGGTGCTCCTGCACCAGCGTCATCACGCCCTGATCGAATGCCTGCAGGTAGGGCCAGCCAAGAAACACCGCCGTCAGTGCGATGAAGCTGAGGCCGGCGATCAGCCGGGTACCATGACGCTGATCGCGCAGGCTGCTGTTCAGGCTCAGGCCGATCAGTACCGCCAGGGTCCCGGCGATGATGCCGGCATCCAGCCAGAAACCTTCTGGCAAGGGCAGGCGCATGGCCGCACCGGTGGCCCAGCCGGGCAGCAGATAGGCCACCGACCAACCGGCACCCGCCACCAGGCTGACGGCGATGAAGCGCGGCAGCGGCATATCGAACATCCCGGCCACCATTGGCAGCATCGGCCGCAGCGGGCCGATGAAGCGGCCGACCAGCAGGCTGGCGATGCCGTAGCGTTGGAAGTAGGCCTCGGCGCTGCCGATCCATTCGGGGTGATGGCGCAGCAGCGGCAGGCGGCGGATGTTCTGGTGGAAGTACTTGCCGACGGTGTATGACAGAGCGTCACCGAGCAGGCCGCCGAGGAACCCCAGCAGCAGGGTTTCACCCAGGCTGAATGCACCACTGCCGGCCAGCACGGCAACGGCAAACAGCAGTACCGTGCCCGGCACGATGATGCCGGCAATGGCCAGGCACTCAACGCACGCCACCAAAAAAATCGCCAGGCCAAGCCACTGGGGGTTGGCGCTGAGCCAGCCGGTCAGGCTGTCGAGCCATTGGCCCATGTTTCAGCTTCCTTGTTTGATGGTGAAAAAGTCTTGCCCTTCGACTTGGCCCCGGCGCAGCGGGTTCCGGGTGCAGAAACGGGCGTATTCGGCATCGACGAAGCGGTACGGCAGGTGCTCGTCGCGCCCGTGGGGAATGCCCAACCGTGCCGTCTGGATCACCCTTGGCACGGCGATGCCGCAGTCTTCGACGTACAGGCGCTCGGGGTCGAACCGTTGTGCGTCCCAGTGCGGCACTTTCAGGCCCATGGCCTTGCACAACAGGGTCTGCCCGGCGCACAGGCGCTCAGGTGGGCGCAGGTTGCCGCTGGCGTCGGGGTTGTTCAGTTGCATCTGCGCCAGGCTGTTGGCATCGGAGACGGCGTCGACCCAGGGATAGGCGGACTTGATCAGCACGGCGTTGCCTGGGCCCTGGGCACTGAAGTTGAGCGAGTCGCCGCCGCGGGCGTAATACATGTAGATGTGCCCGCCGTCGAGGAACAGCGCCTTGCGTTTTTCGGTGTAGCCGAGCGACGCGTGGCTGCCTTTGTCGGTCAGGTAGTAGGCCTCGGTCTCGATGATCCGCGCGGCCAGCCACAGGTCGCCTTGGCGATGACGGATGACTTTGCCCAGCAACGCCTTGGCCAAGGTCTGGGCGTCGCGGTCGAAGAAGCTGTCGGGGAGGGCGCGTGCAGGGCAGGGGGCTGAGGCTGGCATGCTGGCGGTTCGTGGCAGTAAAGGCGGGGATGATAGCAATGAATAGCTTAATCGAGGCTGAACCGGGACAGTTCGATAAGCGCGGTTACATCTTTCCTATGGATTCTACCGAGCCATTTTCGACCATCCGCCACCCGCCGCTGGGCGTATACCTGCGCGGCAGTTATAATCAGCCGATTTCCCCTTCGCCAAGACACCGAACCGATGACTGAGTCCGTTCTTGACTACATGACCCGCCTGGGTCGCGCCGCACGCCAGGCTTCCCGCGTCATCGCACGTGCCAGCACCGCGCAGAAGAACCGCGCCCTGCAGGCCGCCGCCGATGCGCTGGATGCTGCGCGCGCCGAGCTTGCCGCAGCCAACGAACAGGACCTGGCCGCCGGCCGTGCCAATGGCCTGGAAGCGGCGCTGCTTGACCGCCTGGCGCTGACACCGGCGCGTATCGACGGCATGATCACTGGCCTGCGCCAAGTGGCAAGCCTGCCAGACCCGGTCGGCGCCATCCGCGACATGAGCTACCGCCCGTCGGGCATTCAGGTCGGCAAGATGCGCGTGCCGCTGGGGGTGATCGGGATCATCTACGAGTCGCGCCCGAACGTGACCATCGATGCCGCCAGCCTGTGCCTGAAATCGGGCAACGCCACCATCCTTCGTGGCGGTTCCGAGGCCATCCACTCCAACCGTGCCATCGCCACCTGCATCCAGCGTGGCCTGGCTGCGGCCGGCTTGCCGGCTGCCGTGGTGCAGGTGGTCGAGACCACCGATCGCGAAGCCGTTGGCGCGCTGATCAGCATGCCCGAGTTCGTCGACGTCATCGTGCCGCGCGGTGGCCGTGGCCTGATCGAGCGCATCAGTCGCGATGCCCGGGTGCCGGTCATCAAGCACCTGGACGGTATCTGCCACGTCTATGTGGCCGAGCACGCCGACCTGGACAAGGCCTGGCGCGTGGCATTCAACGCCAAGACCTACCGCTACGGCATCTGTGGTGCGATGGAAACCCTGCTGGTCGACCAGCGCGTGGCCGAAGGCTTCCTGCCGGAAATGGCCCGCCGCTTCCAGGAGAAGGGCGTCGAACTGCGTGGCTGCGAGCGTACCCGTGGGTTGATCGAGGCCACGCCGGCCACTGAAGACGACTGGCACACCGAGTACCTCGACGCGATCCTGTCGATCCGCGTCGTCGACGGCCTGGACCAGGCCATCGAGCACATCAACCAGTACGGCTCGCACCACACCGACTCGATCATTACCGAACATCAAGGCCAGGCCCGCCAGTTCATGGCCGAGGTCGATTCGGCATCGGTGATGCTCAATACCCCGACCTGCTTCGCCGATGGCTTCGAGTACGGCCTGGGTGCGGAAATCGGCATTTCCACCGACAAGCTGCACGCCCGCGGCCCGGTCGGCCTGGAAGGCCTGACCTGCGAGAAGTACGTGGTGATCGGTGACGGCCAACTGCGCGGCCAGGAGTCCTGCTGAGTTGAGCAAGGCCCAGGCAGTCCGGCGCATCGGCATTCTTGGCGGTACCTTCGACCCCGTGCACATCGGCCACCTGCGCAGCGCGCTGGAAGTGGCCGAGTTCATGGCGCTCGATGAGCTGCGCCTGTTGCCCAATGCCCGCCCGCCACACCGCGATACCCCGCAGGTGGCGGCGCAGGACCGCCTGGCCATGGTTCGTCAAGCGGTGCAGGGCGTCGATTGCCTGAGTGTCGATGCCCGCGAGCTGGAGCGCGACAAACCGTCGTACACCATCGACACGCTGGAGTCGATCCGCGCCGAGCTGGGCATCGACGACCAGCTGTTCCTGGTACTGGGCTGGGATGCCTTTTGCGGCCTGCCCACCTGGCACCGCTGGGAAGAACTGTTGCAGCACTGTCACATCCTGGTGCTGCAACGCCCGGATGCCGACGTTGAACCCCCTGACGAGTTGCGCAACCTGCTGGCTGCGCGCTCGGAGAGCGATCCCACCGCCATGTCCGGCCCGGCGGGGAATATTTCGTTCGTCTGGCAGACGCCGCTCGCGGTGTCGGCTACACAGATCCGACAGCTGCTGGCCAGCGGCAAATCGGTGAGGTTCCTGGTGCCGGACGCCGTACTGGCCTACATCGAGGCGCACGAACTGTATCGTGCCCCTCACTGACGGTGCCCCAGGGCGCCTCATCCAAACGAGTTGAAGAGTTTTTTATGAGCAAGCAGAAAATCAATGGCCAAGAACTGGTCATGCTGACCATCAGCGCCCTGGAAGACGTCAAGGCCCATGACATCCAGGTCATCGACGTGCGCGAAAAGCACAGCCTGACTGACTACATGATCATTGCCACCGGTACTTCCAACCGTCAGATCAACGCGATGCTGGAAAAGGTCCGTGAAGCGGTCAAGGCCAAGGGCGCACAGCCGCTGGGTGAAGAAGGCAAGGGCGACAGCGACTGGGTACTGCTGGACCTGAACGACGTCATCGTGCACATGATGACCGCCGCTGCCCGCCAGTTCTACGACCTGGAGCGCCTGTGGATGGGCGCCGAGCAGAGCCGTGCGGCCGATGCCAAGCACCACAGCCCGGAAAACGCCAGCGACTACTTCACCGAAAAACTGAAAGACCGGGAATAAGGAAGCGTCGTGCGCCTGCGCCTGATCGCGGTCGGCTCGCGTATGCCCAAGTGGGTCGAGGAAGGCTGGCATGAATATGCCAAGCGCCTGCCCCAGGAGCTGTCGCTCGAGCTGGTGGAAATCCCGCTGAACACCCGTGGCAAGAATGCCGACGTCGCCCGCCTGATCCGTCAGGAGGGCGAGGCCATGCTGAGCAAGGTTCAGCCTGGGGAACGCATCGTCACCCTCGAGGTCCATGGCAAGCCCTGGAGTACCGAGCAGCTGGCCACCGAGCTGGACCGCTGGCGCCTGGACTCGCGCACGGTGAATTTGATGGTGGGCGGTCCGGAGGGGCTGGCGCCTGAGGTCTGCGCACGCGCCGAGCAGCGCTGGTCGCTGTCGCCGTTGACCCTGCCGCACCCGTTGGTAAGGATACTCATCGGCGAGCAGATCTACCGCGCCTGGACGGTATTGTCCGGGCACCCTTACCACAAATGAGCCTGTAAGCAGTCCGATGTCGCAGCCGATCCGTCTCAAGGACCATGAGAAAGACGCCCGCCTGGTGCGCAACCGCGTCGTTGTCGGCGCGGTGGCGGTCATGCTGCTCATTTGCGTGTTGGTCGCGCGGCTGTATTACCTGCAGATCATCCAGTACGACTATCACTCGACGCTTTCGGAAAACAACCGGGTGCATGTGCAGCCGATTCCGCCGACGCGCGGGTTGATCTTCGATCGCAACGGGGTGATCGTCGCCGACAACCGGCCCAGTTTCAGCCTGTCGATGACACGTGAACGTGCGGGGAACTGGCAGGAAGTGCTGGATACCATCGTCGAAGTGTTGGACCTGACGGCGGATGACCGGGCGCTGTTCGAAAAGCGCATGAAGCAGGGGCGTCGGCCGTTCGAGCCGGTGCCGATCCTGTTCGAACTCAACGAAGAGCAGATCGCCCGCGTGGCGGTCAACCAGTTCCGCCTGCCTGGCGTCGAGGTCGTCGCCCAGCTGGTGCGCCATTACCCACAGGGCGCGCATTTCGCTCATTCGGTCGGTTATGTCGGGCGGATCAACGAAAAAGAGCTGAAAACCCTCGACCCGGTCAACTACAGCGGCACTCACCATATCGGCAAGACCGGCATCGAGCGCTTCTACGAGCCCGAGCTGCACGGCCAGGTCGGTTACGAGGAAGTCGAGACCAACGCGCGTGGCCGTGTGCTGCGGGTGCTCAAGCGCACCGACCCGAAGCCGGGCAAGGACATCGTGCTGAGCCTCGACATCAAGCTGCAGGAAGCTGCGGAGGCCGCCCTGGGTGGCCGGCGCGGCGCGGTGGTGGCGCTCGACCCGCGTACCGGCGAGGTGCTGGCGATGGTCAGCCAGCCGAGCTTCGACCCCAATCTGTTCGTCACTGGCATCAGCTTCAAGGCGTACGCCGAACTGCGCGACTCGATCGACCGGCCCCTGTTCAACCGCGTTTTGCGCGGCCTGTATCCGCCGGGTTCGACCATCAAGCCGGCAGTGGCCATTGCTGGCCTCGACAGTGGGGTGGTCAACGCCAGCAGCCGGGTGTTCGACCCGGGCTACTACCAGTTGCCCAACTACGATCACAAGTACCGTAACTGGAACCGCACCGGTGACGGCTGGGTCGACCTGGACACCGCGATCATGCGCTCCAACGACACCTACTTCTACGACCTTGCCCACAAGATGGGTATCGATCGGCTGTCCAGCTACATGAACAAGTTCGGCATCGGCCAGAAGGTCGCCCTCGACATGTTCGAGGAATCGCCCGGGCTGATGCCGTCGCGCGAATGGAAGCGCGCCACCCGCCGCCAGGCCTGGTTCCCGGGTGAAACGCTGATTCTCGGCATTGGCCAGGGCTACATGCAGGCCACGCCGCTGCAATTGGCCCAGGCCACTGCACTGATCGCCAACAAGGGCGTGTGGAACCGTCCACACCTGGCCAAGACCATCGAAGGCCAGCCGCCGGTGGACCCTAACCCCATGGAAGACATCGTCCTGCGCGACAAGTCCGATTGGGCCAAGGTCACCCACGGCATGGAGCAGGTGATGCACAACGCCCGCGGCACCGCGCGCAAGGCGGCGACCGGCGCCCAGTACCGCATCGCCGGCAAGAGCGGTACCGCCCAGGTGGTGGCGATCAAGCAGGGCGAGAAGTACGACCGCAACAAACTCCAGGAGCGCCACCGCGACCACGCCCTGTTCGTGGCCTTTGCCCCGGCCGACGATCCCAGGATCGTGGTCTCGGTGATGGTCGAGAACGGTGAGTCCGGCTCCGGCGTTGCCGCGCCCGTGGTGCGGCAGATCATGGACGCCTGGCTGCTCGACGAGAGCGGCCGGCTGAAAAGCGAATTCGCGCCTGCCACCGTCGCCCAGGAAACGGCCCAGTGAAGAACAATTTCGATCGCATGCTCTCCAGCGAGGACGTGATGCGTCGACGCGCCAGCTTCCTGCAGCGCATCCACATCGACGGCCCCTTGCTGATCATCCTGCTGACCCTCGCTGCCGGCAGCCTGTTCGTCCTCTATTCGGCCAGTGGCAAGAACTGGGACCTGCTGCTCAAGCAGGCCACCTCGTTCGGTATCGGCCTGGTCTCGATGTTCGTCATCGCCCAGCTTGAGCCGCGCTTCATGGCCCGCTGGGTACCACTGGCGTATCTGGTAGGGGTGTGCCTGCTGGTGGTGGTCGATGTCATGGGCCACAACGCCATGGGTGCCACGCGCTGGATCAACATCCCCGGGGTGATCCGTTTCCAGCCCTCGGAATTCCTCAAGATCATCATGCCGGCGACCATCGCCTGGTACCTGTCCAAGCGCACGTTGCCGCCGCACCTGAAACACGTGGCAATAAGCCTGGTGTTGATTGGCGTGCCGTTCATTCTTATCGTCCGTCAGCCTGACCTGGGCACGGCGTTGCTGATTCTTGCCTCCGGCGCATTCGTGCTGTTCATGGGAGGGCTGCGCTGGCGCTGGATCCTCAGCGTACTTGCAGCGACGGTACCGGTAGCGGTGGCGATGTGGTTCTTCGTGATGCACGACTACCAGAAGCAGCGCGTACTGACCTTCCTCGACCCTGAAAGCGATCCGCTGGGTACCGGCTGGAACATCATCCAGTCGAAGGCTGCCATCGGTTCTGGTGGTGTGTTCGGCAAGGGTTGGCTACTGGGTACCCAGTCGCACCTGGACTTCCTGCCGGAAAGCCACACCGACTTCATCATCGCGGTGCTTGGCGAGGAGTTCGGCCTGGTCGGCATCTGCCTGCTGCTGATCGTCTACCTGCTGCTGATCGGCCGCGGGCTGATGATCACCGCTCAGGCGCAGACCCTGTTCGGCAAGTTGCTGGCAGGCAGCCTGACCATGACCTTCTTTGTCTATGTGTTCGTCAATATCGGTATGGTCAGCGGCCTGTTGCCCGTGGTGGGGGTGCCGCTGCCCTTCATCAGCTATGGCGGAACTTCGTTGGTGACGCTGCTGTCAGCGTTTGGCGTTCTGATGTCGATCCACACGCACCGCAAATGGATCGCGCAAGTTTGAATAAGGTGAACAATTTCATGCAAGCAGTGCGTAACTGGGCTGCCCGTTGTGCGCCGTGGATCGGCGCGGTGGGCCTGTTCGGCGCTGTACAGCTGGCCCATGCCGGTGACTACGACGGCTCCCCGCAGGTGACCGAGTTCGTTCTCCAGATGAGCCGCGACTACGGGTTTGCTCCCGAGCAATTGAACGGTGTGTTCCGCGAGGTGCAGCGCAAGCAGTCGATTCTCGACGCCATCTCGCGCCCGGCCGAACGGGTCAAGCCGTGGAAGGAATACCGGCCGATGTTCATCACCGACGCGCGCATTGCCCGGGGTGTGGACTTCTGGCGTCAGCACGAGGCGGTGCTGGCCCGGGCCGAGCAAACTTATGGTGTGCCGGCGCAATACATCGTCGCGATCATCGGGGTGGAGACCTTCTTTGGCCGCAACACCGGCAACTACCGAGTGATCGATGCCTTGTCCACCCTGGCCTTCGACTACCCGCCGCGAGCCGAATTCTTCCGCAAGGAGCTGCGCGAGTTCCTGCTGCTGGCCCGCGACGAACAGATCGACCCGCTCAACCTCAAGGGCTCCTACGCCGGCGCGATGGGCTTGCCGCAGTTCATGCCGAGCAGCTTCCGCAACTACGCAGTGGACTTCGACGGCGACGGTCACATCAACATCTGGAACAACCCCGACGATGCCATCGGCAGCGTGGCCAGCTACTTCAAGCGCCATGGCTGGGTGGCCGGCGAAGGCGTGGTCAGCCGCGCTCGGGTCAGTGGTACGCGGGTCGACGAAGGCGTCACCACGGGCATCGAGCCGGTCAAGACGGTCGGGGAGTTGCGGGCGTTGGGCTGGTCGAGCCATGATGCGCTGCGCGATGATCTGCCGGTGACGGCTTTGCGCCTGGAAGGCGAAAACGGCCCCGAGTACTGGATGGGCCTGAAGAACTTCTACGCGATCACTCGCTACAACCGCAGCGTGATGTATGCCATGGCGGTGCATCAGCTTGCGGAACAGCTGGTCCAAGTACGGGGCGTCAAGTAATGCGCGCAATCATCTCTGCCAATACCTTCAAGCTGCTGACCTGCATGACCGTCGGCATGTTGCTGGTCAGCTGTTCCTCCAGCCGCCCGACCTCCCAGGGCAGTGGCAATGTCGTCCGTTCGCAGCCTGGCCTGGATATCAACCGTGCCCACAAGGACGGTGCGCCGTGGTGGGATGTGGATGTCAACAAGATCCCTGATGCCACCCCGACCGTGCATACCGGTGCCTACAAGGCCAACCCGTATACCGTGCTGGGCAAGACCTACTACCCGATGCAGGACGCGCGCAACTACCGCGCCGAGGGCACTGCATCGTGGTATGGCACCAAGTTCCACGGCCAGAACACTGCCAACGGAGAACTGTACGACCTCTACGGCATGAGCGCGGCGCACAAGACCCTGCCGCTGCCGGCCTATGTCCGGGTGACCAACCTGGCCAACGGTCGTAGTGTGATCCTGCGGGTGAACGACCGTGGCCCGTTCTATTCCGATCGGATCATCGACCTGTCCTATGCGGCGGCGAAGAAACTCGGCTACGCCGAGATCGGCACCGCGCACGTACGGGTCGAGGGTATCGACCCGCAGCAGTGGTGGGCACAGAAGGGCCAGAAGCCGCCACTGATGCTGAAAGAACCGCAGGTCGCGCAGACCCAGGCGATTCCGGCCAGCACCGGGCGGGTCGAGCAGTGGACCCCGCCACCGCAGCAGCACGCGGCGCCGGTGGTGCCGGTGCAGGTGGGCGGCGGCAACGTGCCAGCCGGCGCTGCTGGCAATGTCCTGCAGGTAGGTGCCTTCGCCAACCCGGATGCTGCCGAACTGCTGCGCTCCAAGCTCAGTACCATGGTCAGCGCGCCGGTGTTCATCAGCTCCATCGTGCGCAACCAGCAAACCCTGCACCGCGTGCGCCTGGGGCCGTTCGGCAGCCAGGGCGAGATCCAGCAGGCACAGGACAGCATTCGCCTGGCGAATCTTGGCCAGGCCAAGCTGGTCACCGCTGACTGACCGTTCATGTGGGGGCCCGGGCCTCCACAAACTGTCGGTTTTGTCATGAATTGCCGGGCCCGGCCATGTACAATATTGGCTTTTGCCCGCAGCGACATAAAGCCGCAGTTCGCGGGCCAGGCCGAAGGCCACCAAAACTAGACTGACTGGCGCTGGGCACACGATGTGGCCCAGGGAACATCAGACCATTAGCGATTTTCGAGAGACGGATGAACATCACCAACCTTGCCAAACGACTTTGCCTGCCCGTACTGCTGATGCTCACGCCTGCTGCCTTCGCAGCAGAGCAGATGATGCCGGCGCCACCGCAACTGGCAGCCAAGTCCTACGTACTCATGGACGCGTCCAGCGGCAACGTGCTGGTCGAGAACAACGGTGACGAGCGCCTGCCGCCTGCCAGCCTGACCAAGCTCATGACCGCCTACATCGCCACCGTCGACATCCGTCGCGGCCAGATCGGCGAAAACGACCCGGTCACCGTCAGCGAGAACGCCTGGCGTACCGGCGGTTCGCGCATGTTCATCAAGGTCGGTAGCCAGGTCACCGTGAGCGACCTGCTGCACGGCATCATCATCCAGTCGGGCAACGATGCCTCGGTTGCCCTGGCCGAGCACATCGCCGGCAGTGAAGACGCCTTCGCCGACATGATGAACAAGACCGCTGCCGAACTGGGCATGTCCAACAGCCATTTCATGAACCCGACCGGCCTGCCGAACCCGGAGCACTACTCCTCGGCGCACGACATGGCCCTGCTGGCCCGCGCGATCATCAATATCGACCCGGCCCACTACGCCATCTACTCGCAGAAAGAGTTCTTCTGGAACAACATCAAGCAGCCGAACCGCAACCTGCTGCTGTGGCGTGACAAGACCGTCGACGGTCTGAAAACCGGCCACACCGAAGAAGCCGGCTACTGCATGGTGGCTTCGGCCGTTCGTGACGGCCAGCGCCTGATCGCCGTGGTGTTCGGCACCAACAGCGAGCAAGCCCGTGCTGCCGAGACCCAGAAGCTGCTGACCTACGGTTTCCGCTTCTTCGAAACCCAGACCTTCTACCAGAAGGGCACCGAGCTGACCCAGGCTCCGGTCTGGAAGGGTGCTACCAGCCAAGTCAAGGCTGGCCTGGCCGAAGATCTGACCATGACTATGCCTAAAGGCCAGCTTAAACGTCTGGTGGCTTCGATGACCATGAACCCGCAGCTCACCGCACCCATCGCCAAAGGTGACGTGATCGGCAAAGTGGAAGTCAAACTGGACGAGAACGTGGTTCACAGCGCCGACCTGATCGCCCTCGATGGCGTCGAGGAAGGTGGTTTCTTCCGCCGTATGTGGGATAGCATCCGTCTATTCTTCTACGGGTTGTTCAACTGAATACGTGACCTGCACGCCCCCGCGTAACCAGTGGGGGCGTTGTTGTTGCCACGGCTTACGAGGCCGTTTCCGCCATGAGCGAACCTGACGTCAAGTCGCACAAAATCGAATTCCCCTGCGACGATTACCCGATCAAGGTAATCGGCGACACCGTAGTCGGCTTCAAGGACACGGTGATCGAGATCCTGAGCAAGCACGCGAGGGTCGACCTTTCCACATTGGCCGAGCGCCAGAGCAAGGAAGGCAAGTACACCACCGTGCAACTGCACATCGTCGCCGAAAGCGAAAATCAGCTGCATGACATCAACAGTGCCCTGCGTGCCACCGGCATCGTGAAAATGGTGCTCTGATGTCGCTTTGCCTCGGTGTTCGCGAACTTGGCCTGCAGCCCTATGAACCGGTGCTGGAGGCCATGCGTCGCTTCACCGAGCAGCGTAGCCCGGACAGCCAGGACGAAATCTGGCTGGTCGAGCACCCCGCGGTCTTCACCCAGGGCCAGGCCGGCAAGGCCGAGCACCTGCTGGTTCCTGGAGACATCCCGGTGGTGCAGACCGACCGCGGCGGCCAGGTGACCTACCATGGCCCCGGGCAGCTGGTGGCCTACCTGCTGCTGGACGTGCGGCGTCTGGGCTTTGGCGTGCGCGACCTGGTCAGCCGCATCGAGCAGACCCTGATCGACCTGCTGGCCAGCTATGGCGTCAACGCCGTGGCCAAGCCCGATGCGCCGGGTGTCTATGTCGACGGAGCGAAAATCGCCTCCCTCGGCCTGCGAATCCGCAACGGCCGTTCCTTCCACGGCCTTGCTCTGAACGTGGACATGGACCTAGCGCCATTCCGCCGAATCAACCCCTGTGGGTATGCGGGGCTGGCCATGACCCAGCTGCGTGACCTGGCAGGTCCGATCGAACTCGACGAGGTCAGGACAAGGCTGCGCGGACAGCTGGTCAGGCACCTCGACTATGCTGAGCAGACGACCCTCACGGGCGGAATCGACTGAATATGACAACTGTGCAAGAAGCCGTGCCGAACCTGATACCCACCCAGGATGCCACCGCGCGCCCAGCGCCGAAAAAAGTGGAAGCCGGGGTAAAGCTGCGTGGCGCCGAAAAGGTCGCGCGTATCCCGGTGAAGATCATCCCCACCGATGAGCTGCCGAAAAAGCCTGACTGGATCCGCGTGCGCATCCCGGTCTCCCCTGAAGTCGACCGCATCAAGCAGCTGCTGCGCAAGCACAAGCTGCACAGCGTGTGCGAAGAGGCGTCCTGCCCGAACCTGGGCGAGTGCTTCTCCGGTGGCACCGCGACCTTCATGATCATGGGCGACATCTGCACCCGTCGCTGCCCGTTCTGCGACGTTGGCCATGGCCGGCCGAAGCCACTGGACCTGGACGAGCCGAAGAACCTGGCCGTTGCCATTGCCGACCTGCGCCTGAAGTACGTGGTGATCACCTCGGTGGACCGCGACGACCTGCGAGACGGCGGTGCCCAGCACTTCGCCGACTGCATTCGCGAAATCCGCGCCTTGTCGCCTGGCGTGCAGCTGGAAACCCTGGTGCCGGATTACCGTGGCCGCATGGACGTTGCCCTGGAAATCACTGCGCAAACGCCGCCTGACGTGTTCAACCACAACCTCGAGACCGTACCACGCCTGTACAAGGCCGCGCGTCCGGGTTCGGACTACGACTGGTCGCTGGACCTGCTGCAAAAGTTCAAGCAGATGGTCCCGCATGTGCCGACCAAGTCGGGCCTGATGCTCGGCCTGGGCGAGACCGACGAGGAGGTGATCGAGGTGATGCAGCGCATGCGTGAGCACGATATCGACATGTTGACCCTCGGGCAGTACCTGCAGCCATCGCGCAGCCACCTGCCGGTGCAGCGTTTTGTCCACCCGGACACCTTCGCCTGGTTCGCCGAGGAAGGCTACAAGATGGGCTTCAAGAACGTCGCTTCCGGCCCGTTGGTGCGTTCGTCGTACCATGCCGACCAGCAGGCGCACGAAGCCAAGATCAAGCTCTGATCCGGGCTTGCGTTGAACATGCCGATGCACGCTGAGAGGCGGCATCGGCATTTTTGTCTTTGCTGTCCCGTAAGGAGCTGCGATGAATTGCGTTGAAACCACAGAGTCCCGTTTGCCTGCCGCGCTGGCGGAAAATGCCTGCTTTGCCATCGTTGCACCGGCAGGGCCGGCACGTCTGGATGCGCAGAAGGCCGGCCAGTGGTTCAGTGAGCGTGGCTACCGTTGCCGGATCTACCCGGGCGTTTCCCAGGCTGTGGGTTACCTGGCCGGTAGCGACGAGCAGCGCCTGGAGGATCTGCATGCCGCTTTCGCCGACCCGCAGGTCGATGCGATCCTGTGCATGCGTGGTGGTTATGGCAGCATGCGCCTGCTCGATCGGCTCGATTTCGAGCTGATCCGCCGCAACCCCAAGCCGTTGATCGGCTACAGCGACATCACCGCGCTGCACACCGCCATTCACCAGCGTACCGGGTTGATCACCTTTCACGGTGCGATGCTCAATGCCGACCTGTTGGGCGCCAAGCTGCAACCGACCGAGTCATCGTTGCTGGCGCAGTTGGGCGGGCTTTTGCGGGAGGGCGATGAAATTGTCCATCCGGCCGCGTTCGCCTTGAATTGCGTGGTACCTGGTGTCGCCAGCGGGCGCCTGCTGGGTGGCAATCTGTCGATGCTGGGTGCCACCCTCGGGACGGTAGCGGAGATTGATACGCAGGGCTGCATCCTGTTCATCGAGGACGTCAATGAGCCGCTGTATCGGGTGGACCGGTTGCTGACCCAGTTGCGCCTGGCGGGCAAGCTGGAGGGCGTCCGGGGCGTTCTGGTGGGGGATTTTGCCGGGATTACCGTGGCAGCGCTGGCGCCGCTGCTGGAGGAGACGTTCGGGCCGCTGGGCGTGCCGGTGCTGGCCGGGTGGCGCAGTGGGCATTGTGATCCGAATGTGTGCTTGCCGCTGGGGGCATTGGTGAGGCTCGACAGTGAGCAGCAGACATTGGTGCTGGGTCAGGATTTGTTCAAGGCTTGAAATCGCCGGGGCCGCAAAGCGGCCCCGGGGTGCATCAGCGCTGACGCAGGCTATCAAGCAGCTTGTGGGTCGGATAGCCATCCGCCGGCCACCCCAGCTGCTGCTGGGCATTACGAATCGCCTTGCGGGTGTTGGCCCCGATGATGCCGTCCGGGTTCCCGGCTTCATGGCCACGGGCGTTCAGCAGATTTTGCAACTCCATGCGCTCACTGCGGCTCAATGGCAGGTCTTCTTTCGGCCAGCTGCCGCTGATGAAGCCCCAGCCCGAGAAGCGATCACCGAGCAGGCTCACTGCCAGCGCGTAGGACGACGAATTGTTGTACTTGAGAATGGCGCGGAAGTTGTCCAGCACGAGGAATGCCGGACCACGAGCGCCCGCAGGCAGCAGCAGGGCTGCCGACAGCTGATTGCTGCCCGCTGGCAGCTGGGTACCTGCCGGCAGTTTCACGCCCATCTGCAACCATTCGTACACCGGCTTTCGCAGCGAGCCGTCGGCTTGCCAGTAGTCGAAACCGGCCGGCACCTGCACTTCAAAGCCCCAAGGCTGGCCATGTTTCCAGCCAGAGCTCTGCAGGTAGTGCGCAGTCGATGCCAAGGCATCTGGCGTGCTGTTCCAGATATCCCGGCGACCATCACCGTCGAAATCCACCGCATGGGTGTTGTAGGTGGTCGGGATGAACTGGGTCTGGCCCATGGCGCCGGCCCACGAACCCCGCATGGCCTCAGGCTGGATATCGCCGTGCTGGATGATTTGCAGGGCGGCGATCAGCTGGTCCTGAGCGAACTGAGGGCGGCGCCCTTCATAGGCGAGGGTGGCCAGCGAACGGATCACCGACTTGCTGCCCTGGAACTGGCCAAAGTTGCTCTCCATGCCCCACACCGCAACCAGCGCCTGACGATCGACGCCATAGCGCTGCTCGATGCGGGTCAGCAGTTCGGCGTTCTGTTCCAGCAGTTTCTTGCCGTTGCGCACGCGCAGGGGCGACAGCGCGCCCTCCAGGTATTCCCACACCGGGCGGGTGAATTCGGGCTGGCTGCGGTCGGCCTTGATCACATCGAGGTCAGGGGTCACGCCGAGGAATGCTCGGTCGAAGGTGCTCGCTTCGATGCCGGCCTGGAGGGCCTGCTGGCGGAAGTTCGCCTGCCATTCGGCGAAGGACAGCAGGGGCTGGATTTCAGTGCTGACGTCAGCTGTGGCGCTGGGCAGGGTCACTGCCGGCGCGGGCTGGGCGGGGGCCAGCGGCAGGGCGTCGGCGGCGGTGGGTTTTTCCGCGCAGGCGACGAGCAGGATGAAGCTGGAGGCCGCGAGTAACTGGCGGGAAT
Organism: Pseudomonas sp. NBRC 111130; assembly: GCF_001320485.1. Classification (NCBI taxonomy): domain Bacteria; kingdom Pseudomonadati; phylum Pseudomonadota; class Gammaproteobacteria; order Pseudomonadales; family Pseudomonadaceae; genus Pseudomonas; species Pseudomonas sp. NBRC 111130. Next base: position 11,369 of record NZ_BCBG01000035.1, on the reverse strand, counting down.
TCCAACGGGGGAGAAGACTCAAGAGCATGCACGGATCCAGAATTGCAGGTCAGGTGCCGACCATACCATGCCTGCGCCTGCGATGCTTTCATGCGGCCAAAAAGTAAGAAGCCTCCCAATCTCTCGATTGGAAGGCTTTGCGGCGGTAGCTGCCCTTGCCTTTTTCCGGTTGTTCCTGGCGGCAGCGGAACAAGGGTTGGGCGATGATAGATTTGGCCTTGTTGTGGCCGTGCTTTTTCGGCTTTTTGCTCATGGCGGGATCCCGGCTAGGGTAGGTTTCGGGGCGGACTTTAGGGCTTGGGGCTTGGTGGGGCCAATTGATTGTCTTTATGGCTGAGATTCTGGGGCCGCTTCGCGCCCCTTTCGCGACACAAGGCCGCTCCTACAGGTGAACGCGGCTCCTTGTAGGAGCGGCCTTGTGTGGCGAAAAGGGCGCCCTCAGCTATTGCGAAGGAAGTACCAGGCGCTGCCCGGCCATCAACAGTGCCAATCGCGACAACCCGGTCCACGGCGAGCCTTCGGCCTGCCCCTTGATTTGCGCATCGATATGTTGGGCATCCTGCAGCAACTGCGCCCAGCGCTGCGCCGAGAGGCGCTGAAGCGCTTTGCTGACCAGCGGTCGGCGCTTGTCCCACACGGGCGGGCGCGCCTGGCTGAAGGCCTTGTCCAGCGGTACACCTTGGCTGAACTGCTGGGCCAGCCCGGCCAGCAGGCGCAGCTCACGCGCCAACGCCCAGAGAATCACCGGCGGTTCCACACCCTCGCCGCGCAGCCCTTCGAGCATGCGCAGTGCATGTGCGGCCTCACCATTGAGAATGGCGTCCACCAAGCCGAAGACATCGAAGCGCGCACTGTCGGCAACCGCAGCCTGTACCGTCTCGACGGTGATCTGGTTGCCCTCTGCCAGCAGCTTGAGCTTTTCGATCTCCTGGGCGGCGGCCAGCAAGTTGCCTTCTACCCGTGCGGCGATCAGATCGACGGCATCGCGTTGCGCCGACAACCCGGCCTGGGAGAGGCGCTGGTTGATCCACTGGGGTAATTGCTGGGGATCCACCGGCCAGATCTGGATGAACTGACAGTGGGCACCTTCGATCAGTGCCTTGCCCCACTTGGTCTTTTGCGCGCTGCCGTCGAGCTTGGGCAGGCTGATCAGCAGCAGGGTGTCTTCGGCGGGCTTGGCGCAATATTCCATGAGTGCCGCAGCGCCCTTGTCACCGGGCTTGCCCGACGGCAGGCGCAGCTCCAGCAGGCGCCGCTGGGCGAATAGCGACAGGCTGGCACCCGCTTGCAGCAGGGTACCCCAGTCGAAATTGGCGTCAGCGCTGAACACCTGGCGTTCGTCAAACCCCTGCTGGCGCGCCGCATTGCGGATGGCATCGGCGGCTTCCTGGCACAGCAGCGGGTCGTCGCCACTGACCACGTAGACCGGGGCCAGGCTACCTTGCAGGTGCTTGTTGAGTTGGGCGGGGGCGAGCTTCATGGGAGCAGGCGGGGCACCGGAGTGCCCCGTTCGGGCTTAGTTGCCCGGGATTTCCATGGGGGACTGCTGCGGCGTCTCGGCCTGTTGGCGGCGTGCAGCTTCCAGTGCATCGGCTTCGGCCTTGGCGCGTGCGTCGGCCTTGCGCTGCAACTCATCGAGCTGCGCAGGGCTCAGCTGTTGCAGGCGCGAAACCATCGACTGCACCAGGTCGCGGCGCATTTCTTCGCGTGCTCGCAGGGCTTCCTGATCGGAGCCGGTGATATTGCCACCGTCACGCACGTACACCTTGCGTGCTTCTACCTTGTTGCTCAACAGTTCGAGGTTGTTCAGGCCGAGGATGCTGTAGCTGAGCGTGGTGGTGAGCTCGTACTCGGCAGTGCTGTTGCCGCCGGAGTAGCTCGCCGAGCGAGAGCTTTCCTGCTCGTTGGTCAGTACCAGGCGATAAGGCGCGCCCGCATGCACGTTGACGCCACTGCGCTCAAGTACCTGGCGCAGTTGCACCACGGTCTGGCCGTAGGCGTTGCGCGCACTGACGTCCATCTCCTTGACGCGCAGGTCGTTGGTGCCGGTGCCGCGCAGCTGGAAACCGCAGGCGCTGAGCAGGACAGCCAGGCCCATTACCAGCAGATTGCGTTTGATCATGTTGTTGCTCCCTTGTGGGCCGATACCGCCCACCCGCACCGGATGCGGGTGGGCGTTGCCATCAGTTGGCGACGATGTTGACCAGTTTGCCCGGTACCACGATAACCTTGCGGATAGTCAGGCCATCGATGAAGCGCAGGACGTTTTCGTTGCTGCGGGCAGCGGCTTCGACTTCCTCGCGGCTGGCGGCGGCTGGCATTTCAACCTGGCCGCGCAGCTTGCCGTTGACCTGCACCACCAGGGTGATGCTGTCCTGCACCAGGGCGCTCTCGTCGACTGTCGGCCAGCCTGCGTCGATGACAGCCTGGTCGTGGCCCAGCTGCTTCCACAGTTCGTGGGAAATGTGCGGAGTGATCGGTGCCAGCAGCAGGGTCACGGCCTCCAGGCCTTCCTGCAGCAGGGCGCGGTCCTGTTCGGTGGCCTGCGGGGCCTTTTCCAGCACGTTCATCACGGTCATCACCTGGGCGATGGCGGTGTTGAACTTGTGGAACTGGCCGACATCGGTGCTGGCCTGTTTGATCGCGGCGTGGATGGCGCGGCGGATGACCTTCTGTGCATCGTCCAGTGCGGCGACGTCCAGCTTGCCCGGCAGGCCTTGTGCGACGTGAGCCTGGGCCAGGCGCCAGACGCGGCGCAGGAAGCGGCTTGCACCTTCGACGCCGGAGTCGGACCACTCCAGGCTCGCGTCAGGTGGCGAGGCGAACATCATGAACAGGCGGCAGGTGTCGGCGCCGTACTGGTCGATCATCGACTGCGGGTCGACGCCGTTGTTCTTCGACTTCGACATCTTTTCGGTGCCGCCGATTTCCACCGGCAGGCCATCGGTCTTCAGGCGGGCACCGATGATCTTGGCCTTGGCATCGCGTTCGATTTCGACGTCGGCCGGGTTGAACCAGTCCTTGCCGCCGTTGCTGGCTACGCGGTAGTAAGTCTCGGCGACCACCATGCCCTGGGTCAGCAGGTTCTTGAAGGGCTCGTTGGAGGTCACCAGGCCCTCGTCGCGCATCAGCTTGTGGAAGAAGCGCGCGTACAGCAGGTGCAGGATCGCGTGCTCGATACCGCCGATGTACTGGTCGACCGGCAGCCAGTGGTTGGCTGCTTTCGGGTCGACCATGCCACCTTCGTAGTTCGGCGAAGCGTAGCGGGCGAAATACCAGGACGACTCGACGAAGGTGTCCATGGTGTCGGTTTCGCGCTTGGCCGCAGCACCGCATTTCGGGCAGCTGCACTCATAGAACTCAGGCATGCGCGCCAGCGGCGAACCGGCACCGTCCGGCACCACGTTTTCCGGCAGGGTGACCGGCAGCTGGTCTTCCGGCACGGGTACGTCGCCGCACGACGGGCAGTGGATGATCGGGATCGGGCAGCCCCAGTAGCGCTGGCGGCTGATGCCCCAGTCGCGCAGGCGGAACTGGGTGCGAGATTTGCCCAGCTCCTTGCGGATCAGGGCGGCTTCGATGGCGTCGAAGGCGCCGGCGAAGTCCAGGCCGTCGAACTCGGCGGAGTTGATCAGCTGGCCATGCTCGCCATAGGCGGCCAGCCATTCGCTGCCGACGTCATCACCGGCGCTGGTGCGCACCACGGCCTTGACCGGCAGGTTGTACTTGCGGGCGAACTCGAAGTCGCGCTCGTCGTGGGCAGGGACGGCCATCACGGCGCCATCGCCGTAGTGCATCAGCACGTAGTTGGCGACCCAGACCGGCAGCTTCTCGCCGGTCAGCGGGTGCTCGACGAACAGGGAAGTGGGCATGCCCTTCTTCTCCTGGGTGGCCATGTCGGCCTCGGCGACGCTGCCGCTCTTGCATTCGTCGATGAACGCCTGCAGGGCAGGGTTGCCCTGGGCGGCCTGGGTGGCCAGCGGGTGCTCGGCGGCAACGGCGACGTAAGTGGCGCCCATCAGGGTGTCGGGACGGGTGGTGAAGACCTTGAGGGTGCCTTCGTGGCCGATGCTGGCCTTGTCATACGGGAACTGCACTTCCATGCCACGCGACTTGCCGATCCAGTTGCGCTGCATGGTCTTGACCTGCTCTGGCCAGCCCGGCAGTTCGTCGAGGCTTTCCAGCAACTCGTCGGCGTAGTCGGTGATGCGGAAGTAGTACATCGGGATTTCGCGCTTCTCGATCAGCGCGCCGGAACGCCAGCCGCGGCCGTCGATGACCTGCTCGTTGGCCAGTACGGTCTGGTCGGCCGGGTCCCAGTTCACGGTCCCGTTCTTGCGGTAGATGATGCCTTTCTCGAACAGGCGGGTGAACAGCCACTGTTCCCAGCGGTAGTAATCCGGCTTGCAGGTGGTGACTTCACGCGCCCAATCGATGGCCAGGCCCAGGCTCTTGAGCTGGGTCTTCATGTAGTCGATGTTCTCGTAAGTCCACTTGGCCGGGGCGACGTTGTTCTTCATTGCCGCGTTTTCCGCGGGCATGCCGAAGGCGTCCCAGCCCATCGGCTGCAGGACGTTCTTGCCCAGCATGCGCTGGTAACGGGCGATCACGTCACCGATGGTGTAGTTGCGCACGTGGCCCATGTGTAGCTTGCCGCTCGGGTACGGGAACATCGACAGGCAGTAGTACGTGTCTTTGCCTGGCTGTTCGGTAACAGCGAACGATTGTTGCTCGTCCCAGAATTTCTGGGCGGCGGCTTCGATATCACGGGGCGTGTATTGTTCGTGCATGGCTACTTTTTGCTGAGAGAGAAGAGACCTTGTTCCAGGCAGCGGAACCTCGCTGCGTCCGGCACTCCGGTGTCGTTTTAGAGTGAACGCCGTAGCATACAGCAGCGCCGCGCATCGTGGGAAACCTTGATTGCGAATGCCCGCTGGTCGCGGCATCCGGCTGCTTTTTACAGCGACGCTAAGCTCAGGTGTGGGGGGAGATAATCTTTATCTTCAATGAGGTGAACGGATGGGAGAGACGCAGCTACCCGCAATCAAACCGGAGCTTTACGAACGCCTGATCGACCGTCTTGGCCTGGCACTGGAAGTCGCCAGGACCTCGGTAAGATTACGCGACGAGATGCCAGCCGAGCTGGAGTTGCGTGGCTTGAGCCATGCAGAGTTCGAAGTGATCAAGGCTTACCTGGAGTCCCTCCCGGAACGCCGTAATGCCTGTGCCGGTACATTCCCGCAAGCGGAACCGGCCACGGCCAAGATCATCTGGCTCAAGGACAAGAGACGCCCCGCCAACTCGGCGAGTTCCAGGAGGCTGCCGCATCGCTAGCCGTTCAGGACGCCAGGCGCAGGCAATCGCCCGCCGGTTCTACAACACACATCCCATGATCGACGCCGGCCCGGGCTTGTTGACCGGCGTCGATCCTTTATAGGCTGCACGCCTTCCATGGAGGTGTGTCGATGCCGATCCGGTTTTTCTTCAAGCAATGGCTGATGCCGCCTGGCGTCCTGTTTCTGCTGCTGCTCGCGGCCTGGTGGTTGCGCAGAAGGCGGCCGCAGTTGGCGACGCTGTGTTTTGTCATGGGGCTGGGAGGCCTGTGGCTCATGAGTTTGCCGCTGGTGGTGCAAGAGTCTGCCCATATCCTGGAAACCGAGCCGCCCCTGGCGACAGCGGATTGGACCGGCCTGGCGAGCAGGGCAGACGCCATCGTCGTGCTTGGCGCGGGGCGCGAACGCGGTGATCCGGCCTGGGGTGGTGGTGACCAGCCCACGGCGACGGCCCTTGAGCGCATGCGCTTTGCTGCTCGGCTGGCGAAAGCCTCGGGGTTGCCGGTGCTGACCAGCGGTGGCTTGCATTACGGTACGCCGCCTAGCGAAGCACAGCTGATGGCGGATCGCCTGCGCGAAGATTTCGCCGTCGAGGTGAAATGGAAGGAAGAAGCCAGTCGTACCACCTGGGAGAACGCCCAGCTGAGCGCCAAGGTGTTGCAGCCGCTGGGTATGCGCCGCGTGGTGGTGGTGACCCAGGCGTGGCACATGCAGCGCTCACGCTGGAGCTTCGAGCGGGCCGGGTTCGAGGTGGTGCCGGCACCGGTGGGGTTCCTGGGGCGCGATCATGCACGGCCGTTCGGAGGGTTGCTGCCCGAGAGCCGGGCCATGTGGCAGAGCGGGCAGTTGCTCAATGAAGCGGTGGGCTTGGTGGGGTATCGGTTGTTCTACTGAGCCTTGTGTCGCCAATGCCGGCCTCTTCGCGGGCACGCCCGCTTCCACATGGGAGCGCGGAACCCTGTGGGAGCGGGCGTGCCCGCGCACAGGCCGGTGCAGGCTGAATCAGACTGTCTTGGCGATACGGCTCGCCAGCAGGGCCCAGCCCAGCAACAGCACGCAAAGAATCGCCAGCGGCCAGGACCGCCACTGCAGATAAGGCGTCAGCTGCTGCATTGGCACCACTTCGCCATACAGCACCGCCCGCTGGAACTGCGGCACTTGTGCGGTGATCTTGCCAAACGGGTCGATCAGTGCGGTTACACCATTGTTGGTGGCGCGGATCATCCAGCGGCCGGCTTCCAGTGCACGCATCTGCGCCATCTGCAGGTGCTGCAGAGGGCCGATCGAGGTACCGAACCAGGTGTCGTTGCTGATGGTCAGCAGCAGGTCACTGCGTGCCGCCAGGCCAGCAGCGAACTCGGGATAGACCACTTCGTAGCAGATGAACGGGGCAACCTGGTAGCCCTTGGCTTGCAGCAGTGGCTGGTCCGCGGGGCCGCGGGCAAAGTCCGACATCGGCAGGTTGAAGAACTCGATCGCGCCGCGAAGCATGTCCTGCAACGGCACGTACTCGCCAAACGGCACCAGTTTCTGCTTGAGGTAAGTGCCGTCGCCTTCGCCGGTTGCGATGACGCCGTTGTAATAACGGCGCTGGTGATGCACCACTTCACGGACGGGGACACCGGTGATCAGCGCCGAGTGCCGGTCGGCAGCAAAGCGGCCCATCACATCGATATAGCCTTGAGCTTGGTCCTTGAGCACTGGCACGGCGGTTTCCGGCCACACCAGCAGGTCAACCGGTCTGGAGCTGAAGCTCATGTCGCGGTACAGCGCCAGTTGCGCGTCGATGTGGGCCGGGTCCCACTTCAGGTCCTGCTCGACGTTGCCCTGCAGGGCCGCAACCTTGAGCGGGTCGCCCGCCGGCGTGGTCCAGGCGTGGCCCTTGAGGGCCATGCCGATCACCCATGGCGCCAGCAGCAGCACCGCGCCGATGGCAAGGAACGATGGGCGTTCGCGCAGGCGCTGCAGGTTGCACAGCAGCGCGGCGCTCAGCGCCAGGGCGAAGGAAATCAGCCACACGCCACCTAGCGGCGCAAGGCCCGACAGCGGGCCGTCGAGCTGGCTGTAACCGGCATACAGCCAAGGGAAGCCAGTCAGGAACCAGCCACGGAAGGCCTCTTGCAGCAGCCACAGGGCGGCGAAGCACAGGGCATCGGCCAGAGGCGCCTCGTTGCGCCTGAACCAGCGTGCCCACAGCCAGGTGGGCAGGGCGAAGAACCAGGCGAGGGCGGCGAAGAATGCCAGCAGCAAGGCGATCGCCAACAACGGCGAGGCGCCGCCGTAGGTATTCATGCTGACGTAGATCCACCACGTGCCTGCGCCATAGAGGCCAAAGCCGAACCACCAGCCACGCCACATGGCCTGGCGCGGGCTGAGCTCGCGCAGGCCAAGGTAGAGCAGGGCGATTGACAGCAAGGCCAGCGGCCAGATATCGAACGGCGCCAAGGCCAGGAGGGTCGATGCGCCGGCCGCCAGGGCCAGCAAATTACCGGGCCAGCCGGGGCGGGTGATCCAACGCATGTTTGTCCTTAGCGGGTGATCGGGGTCAGGCGCAGCAAGTGTATCCGCCGGCTGTCGGCATTGAGAATACGGAACTTGTAGGCGCCGATTTCGGTGGTCTCGTTGCGCTTGGGCAGGTGGCCGAAGGCGCTCATCACCAGGCCGCCGACGGTGTCGAACTCGTCATCCGAGAATTCGCTGTCGAAAAACTCGTTGAAGTTGTCGATCGGGGTCAGCGCTTTGACCAGGAAGTCACCGCTCGGTAGCGGCTTGATGTAGCTGTCTTCCTCGACGTCATGCTCGTCCTCGATGTCACCGACGATCTGCTCCAGCACGTCCTCGATGGTCACCAGGCCCGCCACGCCGCCGTATTCGTCGATAACGATGGCCATGTGGTTGTGGTTGGCGCGGAACTCGCGCAGCAGCACGTTCAGGCGCTTGGACTCCGGCACGAAGGTGGCCGGGCGCAGCAGGTCCTTGATGTTGAAACTGTCGCCGTTCTCTTTGAGGATCAGCGGCAGCAGGTCCTTGGCCAGCAGGATCCCGAGCACATCGTCGTGGCTTTCACCGATCACCGGGTAGCGCGAGTGGGCAGCGTCGATGACGGCCGGGAGGAACTCGCGCGGCGATTGGGTCGCCTTGATGCTGATCATTTGCGAGCGCGGGACCATGATGTCGCGTACCTGCAGGTCGGCGACCTGGATGGCACCTTCGACGATGGTCAGCGCTTCGCTGTCGAGCAGCTTGTTCTGATGGGCTTCGCGCAGCAGCTCAAGGAGCTCCTGGCGGTTTTTCGGCTCATGGGCAAAAGCCTGGGTCAGTTTACCCAGCCAGGACTTCTGCCCGTTGCTCGATCGATCTTCGCTCATGGCGGTTCTCGTGATCCTTCGTGTATCAGTGTGTGAGAGATTCGTTTTCATCGTCGGCGTACGGGTCAGGGTGACCCAGTTCCGCCAGCAATTCCCGTTCCAGCGCTTCCATTTCCTCGGCCTCGTCGTCTTCGATGTGGTCGTAGCCGAGCAAGTGAAGGCAGCCGTGGATGACCAGGTGCGCCCAGTGCGCTTCCAGCGATTTGCCCTGTTCGGCCGCCTCGCGCTCGACCACTGGCACGCAGATCACCAGGTCGCCCAACAGCGGGATATCGAGCAGGTCATCCGGCACGTCGGCCGGGAACGACAGCACATTGGTCGCGTAGTCCTTGTGCCGGTAGGTGTGGTTGAGTTCGCGGCCTTCGCCTTCGTCGACCAGACGAATGGTCATTTCCGAATCGGCCGTGCGCTGGCGCAAGGCCAGTTCGCACCAGCGGCGGAAGGCGGCGTCGTCCGGGGCGGCAGCATCCGTGGCCCGTTGCAGGTCAAGTTCAAGCATCTTTGCCGGGTGCCTCGGGCTTGGCCTGGCGGGCATCGAAGCGGTCATAAGCCTCGACGATACGCTGCACCAGTGGGTGACGAACCACATCTTTGGGTTGGAAGTGGGTGAAGCTGATCCCCGGTACGTCCCTGAGCACCTCGATCACATGGGCCAGGCCCGACTTGGTGCCACGGGGCAGGTCGACCTGGGTGATATCACCGGTGATCACCGCCGTCGAGCCGAAGCCGATACGGGTAAGGAACATCTTCATCTGTTCCAGCGTGGTGTTCTGGCTTTCGTCGAGGATGATGAAGCTGTTGTTCAGGGTGCGGCCGCGCATGTAGGCCAGCGGGGCGATCTCGATCACCTGGCGCTCGATCAGCTTGGCCACATGTTCGAAGCCGAGCATCTCGTACAGCGCGTCGTACAGCGGGCGCAGGTACGGGTCGATCTTCTGGGCCAGGTCGCCAGGCAGGAAGCCGAGCTTTTCGCCCGCCTCGACCGCCGGGCGTACCAGCAGGATGCGGCGCACTTGCTCACGCTCCAGGGCGTCGACGGCGCAGGCCACGGCAAGGTAAGTCTTGCCGGTACCGGCCGGGCCGATGCCGAAGTTGATGTCGTTGCCGAGGATTTCCTTGACGTAGCGCTGCTGGTTGACGCCGCGCGGGCGAATATTGCCCTTGCGCGTGCGCAGCGAGACGCTGACTTCATTGACCGCAGGATTGTCGATGTTCTCTACCGTCGACTCCTGCAGGTACAGGTGCACGGTTTCCGGCGACAGGTCCGTGGCCTTGGTCTCGCGGTAGAGGCGGCGCAGCAGTTGCTCGGCAGCGGAAGTGGTCTTGGGTTCGCCGATCAGCTCGAATTGGTTGCCGCGGTTGCGGATTTCGATGGCCAGGCGTTGTTCGATCAGGCGCAGGTGCTCGTCGAACTGGCCGCACAAGTTGGCGAAACGGTGGGCCTCGAAGGGTTCGAGGATGAAACGATGAGGTTGTATGGGTGCGTTCAAGGTCGTTTTTAGCCGCTCGACGGCAATGAATGTGAACTCAAGAATAACCCTTGAAGGGCAGTGGCGAAAGCACTGAAACGATCAAGGGTTGGTTCAGGCTGTGTACCCGCCCGGGCCGGGGCCCGCTCTGCTATGATGCGCGCCTTTTCTTACGCATGTGTTATCCCGCCGAACATGAGCAAACGCGAACCCGCCATCTACAAAGTGATCTTCCTCAACCAGGGGCAGGTCTTCGAGATGTATGCCAAGCAGATCTACCAGAGCGACCTGTGGGGCTTTCTGGAAATCGAGGAGTTCGTTTTCGGCGAACGCACCCAGGTGGTGGTCGACCCAAGCGAAGAGAAGCTCAAGAATCAGTTCGAAGGGGTGATCCGCAGTTTCGTACCGATGCATTCGATCGTGCGGATCGATGAAGTGGAGCGCCTGGGCACGGCCAAGATCAGCGAGGCGAAGGTCAGCGGCAATGTAATGCCGTTCCCCATGCCGATGCCGGAGCGGTAAGCATCAGGGCAGCGGCGAGAACGGTGTGCGTCCTTCGGCGTTCTGCAGTTCCAGCAGGTACTTGCGGAAGATCTGGCCAAGCACCTGGGTGGCGTGCTCAAGCTCGTCGCGAGGCATCTGTTCGGTTACTTCGTCGGCCATGTCCAGCGCATCCTCGGCGCCGTTGACCGCGGCCATCTTCAGCAGGATATAGGCCTGCACATTGTTGGCCTTTACCCCTTCGCCATGAAAGAACATGGCGCCAAGGCGGTACTGGGCTTCGGCGTGGCCTTGCAGCGAGGCCTTCTGGAACCAGTCCAGCGCCAACTTCAGGTTTTTCGGCGTAAGCGTGTAGTAGTACTCGCCCAGCTCGAACTGTGCCTGGGCGTCCCCGGTCGCCGCTGTTTCTTCGCAGGCTTTCAGCGCGTTCTGCAGGTCTTCTGGCTGAACGTTGAGCGTGCAGCGCCCCGTTGCCGGAATCAGCAACGAGTTACCGCCCTCCGCCAGGGCCAGCAGGGGCTGAAGAAGCAACAGGCAGCCCAAGGTGAGGGCGCGGCCGGTGCGGTTCATGGGGATCGACTTACCTCTGCAAAGCTGCGGCCAATATCTCTGGTGGCACATTATGGGATAAGCAGCGCCAACCTTACAAAGTTTTACGCGAATTTCTGTCTTGCTGGTGGATTGGATGATTGTGTAGG
>NZ_BCBG01000034.1:0-60466 GCF_001320485.1 Pseudomonas sp. NBRC 111130 | reverse complement strand
ACAGGTACTGCACAGGATTCAAGCCTTGTGCAGTACCTGTGGGAGCGGCTTTAGCCGCGAAGAGGCCGGCACAGCAGCCCGAAATGGGTCAGACGTGACGCTGCTTGCCAGCCTTGCCCCGTGGCAGGCGGCAACGGTCGCTCTGCTCGGCCAGGCGCGCAGCATAAGCGGCCTTGACGCTGAAGCCACCGCTGCGGGCTGGCTGTTCGGCAACCTTGGCCGGCTGGGCTGCAACAGGCGTGCTGACGACTTTGCCAGCCGGCTTGGCTACGCCAGCCACCGGTGCCTTTTCAGCGGGTGCTGCGGCCGCCTTGGCGGTCTTGCGCAGCTCAGCCAGCGATGGCGTCTTGTTTTTCGTGGCCGCAGCCGCATCTGGTTTGACCAGCGAACGCTGGCACGATTTGCAGGATACGTCCGCGGTCACGGCAGTGCTGACAAGGGTCTGACTGCTGCGCCCACAGGCGGAATCGAGGCCATTGGTGGAAAAGTGAGTAACCAAAACCGAACATCTCCGATGCGTTGTCATTGAAGCGGGCGGCATTCTCGCACAGGATGCAGGGTCTTGCCGAACGGGTCAGCATCACCACCACCATTGGCTTCGGACAATCGGGCTGGCACATTGCCATAATCACAGGCATGCTAGCCCGTTCGCATGTCCGGCTTTATAGTGCGCGGCCGCGGTCCAGGACTGTGCAGTACCGGCATACACCGTGCATGTCCATCCCTGCCATCGCCAGCCCAATCGCAGGACCAACGCTTGACCAATCTCAATCATCCGACTCTGCTGCGCCCCACTTCGCCGGCCCCAGTCGCTTCGCTACGGGGTTCGGTCAAGGGTGCGTTGGCGCTGCTGGCCCTGATTCTGCTGGGCTTGCTGCTATGGCAACTGTTCTCCCAGTTTCGCCACACCCAGGCCGACCAGCGCCAGCTGAACCTCAACGCGAGCGCCGAACTCGCCGACCACCTGAGCCTGAACATGGCCCTCAAGGCCCAGCAGGCCATCAACGTGGTCCAGCCCTACGTCAAGGCACCGGCGCCGGCCGCCCTGCCGAGCCTGCTGGAGACCTTGCGTGAACGCCTGCCCGCCCTGCGTGACCTGGCCTGGCTGGACCAGGCCGGGGAACTGCACGGTGACAGCCTGGTCGACAGCCCTGACCGTCAGTCGATTGACGAGCTGGTCGGGCTGAACCAGGGGCGCAACTACTTTTTTACCAACTCGGCAGACAACCGCACCCTCTACCTGCTGTTGCGCCAGTCGGCGGAGCAGGACCGCGGCTACTGGCTATTGCGCCTGTCACCGGACTATTACCAGACACTCACCGAACACCTCGACGGCCCGGGCCACCCGCTCTGGCTGCTGGAAAACAGCCGCAGTGGCGAGGTGCTGGAACGCCACGCTCCGGCGCAGACCAGCGGTGAGCCGCTGCAAAGCGTGATGCTCGCCTTCATCGACAACAGCACCTGGCAATTGCGTGGCCTGTTCGACGCAGGCCTGGCCCAGCAGAAGCTGCTGCCGGCGCTGATCGGCAAATGCCTGCTGGCGCTGTTCTGCGCCCTGCTGCCGGTACTGGCGCTGTTCAACATGCGCCGACGCCAGCGCGCCCTGCAGGAAGACCGCCGGCGCTACCAGGAAATCTTCGAAGGCACCGGCGTGGCCTTGTGCGTGCTCGACCTGTCGAGCCTGCCCGGCCAGCTCGACCGCTACCACCTGCGCAACCTGGCCGGGCTCAAGCAGAGCCTGGCGCTGGACTCGAACCTGCGCCGCTCGCTGCTGCTGGAGCTGAAGATCACCGAGATCAACCAAGTGGCGCGCCAGCTCCTCAATGTCGAGTGCCACCAAGGCGCCTGGCAACGACTGATCGATGGTAGCGGCGACGGCCGCGACAGCGTCGGCATGCAGCTGATCGACGCGCTGATCGAACAGCGCCCGACGCTGGAGCTGGAAGTGCGCCTGCCCGCACCGCTGGGTGGCGAATTGCACCTGTGGCTGATGGCGCGCCTGCCGCAGCAGCGTCGCGATTACCAGGCGGTGATCCTCAGCATCAGCGACATTACCAGCCGCAAGCAGGTGGAGCTGTCGCTGCTGGAACGTGAAAGCTTCTGGTCCGACGTCGTGCGTACCGTGCCCGACCAGCTGTACGTGCAGGACGTGCTCAGCCAGCGAATGATCTTCAGCAACCGCCACCTCGGCCAGACCCTCGGCTACGACCGCACCGAGCTGGCGCAGATGGGCGACCGCTTCTGGGAACTGTTGCTGCACCACGAAGATGCCGCGCACTACCAGGCTTTGCGCCAGCAACAGCGCGACAGTGCCCATAGCCAGTCACTGCACACTCAGTTGCGCTTCCGCCACCGCGATGGCGGCTGGCGCTGCTATGAAATCCGCGAACAGGTACTGACCCGCGACGACGATGGCCTGGTCACACGCATCATCGGCGTGGGCAAGGATGTCACCGTACAGATCGAGGCCAGCCAGTCGCTGCGTGACAGCGAGCAGCGCTACCGCATGCTCGCCGAAAGCATCAGCGACGTGATCTTCTCCACCGACAGCCGCCTGCAGCTCAACTACGTCAGCCCCTCGGTGCAGGCCGTGCTGGGATACCAGGCCGAGTGGATCTTCGACAACGGCTGGCAGTCGATCATCGCCAACCCGTCCCAGCTCACCGGCATCTACAGCCTGATGGAGCGCGTCAGCAAGGCCATGGGCGACAGCGAGCAACTGGCCCAACTGCGCAGCCAGCTGCCGACGCAACTGTTCCTGTTCGACTGCCTGCGCGCCGATGGCCGCAAGATCCCCATCGAACTGCGCCTGGTGCTGGTGTGGGACGACCAGCAGCGCTTCGAAGGCGTGCTCGGCGTAGGCCGCGACATCAGCCAGCAGCGCCGTGCGGAAAAAGACCTGCGCATGGCGGCGACGGTATTCGAGCATTCCACCTCGGCCATCCTCATCACCGACCCGGCCGGCTATATCGTTCAGGCCAACGAAGCCTTCAGCCGGGTCAGCGGCTACGCGGTCGGCGACGTGCTCGACCAGCTGCCGAGCATGCTGGTCGTCGAGGATCAACAGGAAAGCCACCTGCGCTACGTGCTCAAGCAACTGCACCAGCGCGGCAGCTGGGAAGGCGAAGTGTGGCTCAAGCGCCGCGACGGCGACCATTACCCGGCCTGGGTCGGCATCACCGCCGTGCTCGACGACGAAGGCGACCTGGCCAGCTATGTGTGCTTCTTCACCGACATCAGCGAGCGCAAGGCCAGCGAACAGCGCATCCACCGCCTGGCCTACTACGACGCCCTCACCCACCTGCCCAACCGCACGCTGTTCCAGGACCGCCTGCACACCGCGCTGCAGCAGGCCGAGCGGCAGAAGTCATGGGTGGTGCTGATGTTCCTCGACCTGGACCGTTTCAAGCCGATCAACGACTCCCTCGGCCACGCTGCAGGCGATCGTATGCTCAAGGACATGGCCCTGCGCCTGCTGGCCTGCGTCGACGATGACGATACCGTGGCGCGCATGGGGGGCGACGAATTCACGTTGCTGCTGCAGCCGCGGGCCACCCGCGAGATGGCCCTGACCCGCGCCATCCACGTGGCCGAGAATATTCTTGGCAGCCTGGTGCGGCCATTCGTGCTGGAGGGTCGCGAGTTCTTCGTCACCGCCAGTATCGGCATCGCCCTCAGCCCGCAGGACGGTAACGAGCTGAGCCAGTTGATGAAGAACGCCGACACCGCCATGTACCACGCCAAGGAGCGCGGCAAGAACAACTTCCAGTTCTACCAGACCGAGATGAACGCCAGCGCCCTTGAGCGCCTGGAACTGGAAAGCGACCTGCGCCACGCGCTGGAGCAGAACGAATTCATCCTCTACTACCAGCCGCAGTTCAGCGGCGACGGCAAGCGCCTGACCGGTGCCGAAGCCCTGCTGCGCTGGCGCCACCCGACCCGCGGGCTGGTGCCGCCGGGCGACTTCATCCCGGTGATCGAAGAGCTGGGCCTGGTAGTGGATGTCGGCGACTGGGTGCTACGCGAGGCTAGCCGCCAGCTCAAGGCCTGGCACAAGAACAAGGTGCGCGTGCCGAAGGTATCGGTGAACATCTCGGCGCGGCAGTTCTCTGACGGCCAGCTAGGCACGCGGATCGCCACCATCCTCGAAGAAACCGGCCTGCCGCCGGCGTGCCTGGAGCTGGAGCTGACCGAAAGCATCCTGATGCGCGAGGTCAATGAGGCGCTGCAGATTCTCGCCAGCCTGAAAAACCTCGGCCTGAGCATCGCGGTCGACGACTTCGGCACCGGTTACTCGTCGCTGAACTACCTCAAGCAGTTCCCCATCGACGTGCTGAAAATCGACCGCACCTTCGTCGACGGCCTACCCGAGGGCGAGCAGGACGCGCAGATCGCCCGGGCGATCATCGCCATGGCCCACAGCCTCAACCTGGCGGTGATCGCCGAGGGCGTGGAGACCCATGAGCAGCTGGAATTCCTGCGCGAGCATGGCTGCGACGAGGTGCAGGGCTACCTGTTCGGGCGGCCGATGCCGGCCAACCAGTTCGAAGCGCAGTTCGCCAACGCCGCCCTGTTCATGTTCCAGTGAGCCTTCGCCCCTTTGACGCGACATGGTACCTGTGGGAGCGGGCTTGTCGGACCGCCGCACCGCCGCGAAGCAGGCACCGCGGTGGATGGCACCGGCTTCGCCGGTGTTCGCGGGCAAGCCCGCTCCCACAGGGGGTGCGTCACGGCTGAAAATCGTGCCGGAAAAACGGACCTGAAAGTCAACTCCAGCCCAGACACGGCGCGGGATGCAACATGAAGCCCATTGGTCCGCGACTTGATGCCGGTTCATATGCCAGGCGCGGATCAATCGGTTAGAATGCCCCCCCAAATTACCCCGATCCTTGAGGACCGCCATGTTCAGCCGTGATTTGACCATTGCCAAGTACGACGCCGAGCTCTTCGAAGCCATGCAGCAAGAAGCCCTGCGCCAGGAAGAGCATATCGAGCTGATCGCTTCGGAAAACTACACCAGCCCGGCAGTCATGGAAGCTCAGGGCTCGGTCCTGACCAACAAGTACGCCGAAGGCTACCCAGGCAAGCGCTACTACGGCGGCTGCGAGTACGTCGACGTGGTCGAGCAACTGGCCATCGACCGTGCCAAGGAGCTGTTCGGCGCCGACTACGCCAACGTCCAGCCGCACGCTGGCTCGCAAGCCAACGCGGCGGTCTACCTGGCCCTGCTGTCGGCCGGTGACACCATTCTGGGCATGAGCCTGGCCCACGGTGGCCACCTGACCCACGGTGCTTCGGTAAGCTCGTCGGGCAAGCTGTACAACGCCATCCAGTACGGCATCGACAGCAACGGCCTGATCGACTACGACGAAGTCGAGCGCCTGGCTGTCGAGCACAAGCCGAAGATGATCGTTGCCGGCTTCTCGGCGTACTCGCAGGTCCTGGACTTCGCCCGCTTCCGCGCCATCGCCGACAAGGTCGGTGCCTACCTGTTCGTCGACATGGCCCACGTTGCCGGCCTGGTTGCCGCTGGCGTGTACCCGAACCCTGTGCCGTTTGCCGACGTGGTCACCACCACCACCCACAAGACCCTGCGCGGTCCACGTGGCGGCCTGATCCTGGCCCGCGCCAACGCCGACATCGAGAAGAAGCTGAACTCCGCCGTCTTCCCAGGTGCCCAGGGCGGCCCGCTGGAGCACGTGATCGCGGCCAAGGCCATCTGCTTCAAGGAAGCGCTGCAGCCTGAGTTCAAGGCTTACCAGCAGCAGGTCGTGAAGAACGCCCAAGCCATGGCCGAAGTGTTCATCGAGCGTGGTTTCGACGTCGTTTCCGGCGGCACCCAGAACCACCTGTTCCTGCTGTCGCTGATCAAGCAGGAGATCTCCGGTAAAGATGCTGACGCTGCCCTGGGCAAAGCCTTCATCACCGTCAACAAGAACTCGGTACCGAACGACCCACGTTCCCCGTTCGTCACCTCGGGCCTGCGTTTCGGCACCCCAGCCGTCACCACCCGTGGTTTCAAGGAAACCGAGTGCCGCGAACTGGCCGGCTGGATCTGCGACATCCTCGCTGACCTGAACAACGAAGCGGTGATCGACGCCGTACGCGAGAAGGTCAAGGCCATCTGCAAGAAGCTGCCGGTTTACGGCAACTGATTGGCGCAAGCCTGATGTGAAGAAGCCCGGCCCGGTGCCGGGCTTTTTCATGCCTGCGATCCGGCCCGGGAACAGCTTCCGGATAGGTTGAACGAACCAGGCTGCCTAACCTGCCGCCTCCTTTGAAACTGACGGGAGGCCACCCATGGCAGACCACGCAGCACTGTCCTTCACCGCAACGTTGCAGTTCGCTGAAGCCCCCATCAATGTACTGGGCGACATGACCACCGGGCCCGTGACGCTGGTGAGCCCGCATCAGGCGCCGGGTTACGTCGTTGAAGGCGCCACGACCCTCGGCATGTTGAACGGCACCGACACGGATTGGCATCACGGCCGGGAGACCGGGCTGATCACCTTCGAACCAGCCGCCCAGCCAGCTGCGTTGCTGCTGTACTTCCGCCATAGCGAAGCGGGTTATCGCCTCTACCTGCGCAACGGCCCCCACTCCGGCGAAGGTGTGTTCACCACCGCCGATGGCCTGGTCAACGTACAGCCGATCAAGGCAAAAGACCCAAGCCTGTGGACGCTGACCGATGCACAGACGGGTGCGGCGTTCGACCTGACACCGCTTGAAGTGGGCCGCAGGGAAGTCCAGCTGGCAAGCACGCAAGGACACCCGCTGGAATTGCACAGTCTGTACCCGGTAGGCGGGTTTCTGGCCTGCTACCCGGCGGCGCAGCAAGGGACCTTGAGCCTGATCACTCAGGAGCGCGGTGTCGACTGGCTCAAGCCGACCTGATCTGCCCCGCTCACGTCTTCAGGACTGGGACAATCCCTGTGGGGGCGAGTGAACCTGAGCCCCTTCAGGCTCATTCAGCTCATGCAGCCCCCGCCGTCACGTATTAACCTGTGCCACCCAAGCGCAACCAGACACAGGCCCGGCTTTGACCAGAGAGCAACTCGAAACCCAGCAGATCCCGATCTACTTCGCCGCCGTGCTCGCCGCCCTGGCCTTCGGCCTGCTGGCCAGCGACACCGCACGGCACCTTGAAGCCCTGGTCACGCCCGCCATCGCCATCCTGATGTACGCGATGTTCCTGCAAATCCCTTTCCTCGACCTGCGCCAAGGCCTGGGCAACCGCCGCTTCATGGCCGCCCTGCTGCTCGCCAATTTCATCCTGGTACCTTTGCTGGTGTGGGCCCTCACCCGCGGCGTTGCCGATCATCCGGCGATCCTCATCGGCGCGCTACTGGTACTGCTCACACCCTGCATCGACTATGTGGTGGTGTTTACCCACATCGGCAAAGGCGACTCGCGCCTGACCCTCGCCGCCACGCCCGTGCTGCTGCTGGTGCAATTGGTACTGCTGCCGGTGTACCTGGCGCTGATCCTCGGCGACAACAGCGAGGTAGCAATCAGTATTGCCCCGTTCGTGGAAGCCTTCGTGCTGCTGATCATGCTGCCGATGATCCTCGCCGTGTTCACCAGCGCCGGCGCCCGCCGCTCCCGCGCTGTATCGGCGTGGAACGACGCCTGGGCGTGGATACCGGTGCCAGCGATGGCGTTGGTATTGGTGGCGGTGATCGGGTCGCAGATTGCCGTGGTGCTTCGGGACTTCGATCGGTTGCTGCCGGTGATTCCGGTGTACGTCGGCTTCATGCTGCTGGCACCGCTGCTCGGGCTCGTTTCGGCGCGGTTGTTGCGCCTGCCGGTGGCCGAGGCACGCTCGCTCACCTTCAGCGCCGCGACGCGGAACTCGCTGGTGGTGTTGCCGTTGGCGCTGGCGTTGCCAGAGGACCTGTGCGGGTTGGCGGCGGCGGCGGTGATCACCCAGACGCTGTTGGAATTGGTGAGCGAGCTGGTTTACATCAGGCTGATTCCGCTGCTTGTACGGCGCTGACACGTCTTGTGGGAGCCAGCTTGCTCGCGAAGGGCTGCAAAGCAGCCCTCGACAAACGCTGTTTCAATGATCGGCTACGGTGCCTTCATAGCATCGGTAGTCGCCTTGATAATCTCTTTGGCCGCTTCAACGCTAATCGGTAGAGGCGCCTGTGCATCATCTTGCTCAGGCTTTGGCCGATGATGGAAATAGCGCAGCAAGGCAATCAGCAACAAGGTCGGCACGGTGGAAAGTGCCACGATGATCGGGATATCACCCGTGGAGTGAGGCTTCACGGAGGTGAAGAAATACCACGTGCCTACCGTCAGCCGAATATTCCCAAGAAACACGAAGCCAAGCAGCGCAATGTAGAAAGTGATGACCAGCGCCACAGTGACATTGGTCAGGCGCTTCTCCCAGCGAAAACGCCAAGACTCTCGTTTAAGGTAGTCACTGACCAGACCTACGTTATCCGCCTCTCCCTGAGACAGGTCATCACTCGTGCCTGTCATAGGAACCCGATTGCCTTAAGCCGGAACTCCATCGCAGCGGTCGAGACACCAAAAGCCCTGGCCAGGCGGGCAAGGTCAGTAATCCTCTGCTCAAGCACCAGGTGTTTGACCAAGGCTGCAGGCATCAGCAACGCAGCAGCGAACCGATTGGCCGCGACCTCTTTAGGGTCCCTCGTTCTCGCACTGAATTGTTCCGTGGTATCACGTGGAGCGTCCAGATCACCGTGCACGTGATGGCCTATTTCATGAGCGATCGTGAACCGCTGACGAACAGGCGCATCCGTGGAGTTGTAAGTGATCAGCGGCTTCCCGTCACGATAGGAATAATGGCCGCTCTCGTTAGGGAGCCAGTTCTCCTGATCGAACGGGGTCAACGACTTGACCTCGATGCCCATCGCCTCAGCTATCGATTGAGGGTTGACCGGCAGTCGCCCGTCCCAATGCGCTTGCAGGACGTCGTTTGCAGTACGGTACTCCATTCGGCCTCCTGAGAAAGGTTGGGGTTGTTGGTCAAAAGTGAGGGGCGATTTTGCACAAGTCAAGGGTAGCGGTCAAATTTAGGTTGACACGCGATATTGCATTCGTTCTACCGCTGAAGCTGTAGGTAAGAAAAAAGGAAATACGGAGAGCGAAAGTGCCTACGCATCCGCGTGAAAGGGCCCTACAGTACGTGATGCACAGGCACTTGGTATCCCTGCTGCCTATATCGCCTTCATCTCCGCAATATCCCGTGCCACCTGATCCGCCGAGTGATCAAACATCGCCTGCTCCTGCGTATCCAGCGGCAGCTCGATCACCCGGGCAATCCCCTTACCAGCCAGCACGCAAGGAACGCCCATGGCGATGTCGGTGCGCCCGTATTCCCCTTCAAGAATCGCAACTGCCGGCAAAATGCGGTTACGCCCATTGGCGATCGCATCCACCATCTGCGCAATGGCCACACCCGGCGCATCACAGGCGCTGCCGACCTTCTTCAGGCCCAGGATCTCGCCACCACCCTTGCGTGTGCGTTCGACGATCCGCTCGATCTGCTCCTCGGACAGGAAGTGCGACAGCGGCACCGAGCCAATCTGGCAGTAGCGCATCAGCGGCACCATGCTGTCGCCATGCCCGCCCAGCACCAGCGCCGTGATGTCCCGGGCGGAAAACCCCGTTTGCTCGGCAATGAAGCACTTCATGCGCGCGGTATCCAGCACCCCCGCCTGGCCGAACACCCTGCCACGCCCGAGCTTGCTGAGCGACCAGGCGCGATAGGTCAGCACATCGACCGGGTTCGACACCACCAGCACCGTCGCTGCCGGCGCATAGCGATTGATGTCGTGCATGATGCCGTCGAGGATCGGCAGGTTGATGCTCAGCACGTCCTGCCGCGACTGGCCAGGCTTGCGCGGCACGCCTGCGGTAATCACCACCAGGTCCGAGTCCTGCAGCATTTCGGCCTTGGCGCCACCCTGCACCTTGGTATCGGAACCTGACTCAACGGCTGCCTGCCAGATGTCCAGCGCCTTGCCCTGGGCCAGCTCACCCTGCACGTCGAGCAACATCAGTTCACGGCAATACTCTTCCCGGGCGATGATCTGCGCCGCCGCCTCACCCACGATCCCCGCGCCCACGATTGATAACTTGTTCACCTGACACCTCCCAGCGGCGCGCACCACCCGGAGCGCGCCTGCGTATACAGAGAAGTATTGCCTGCCAAGGCGAAAAGACCATGGGACGCGACCGCCTGCTATTGACAGCCTCCCACGGTCCCGGAAATACTTTGTAATGATTCATATAGATGACCAAATAACAAGGTGAATCGCTCCATGACCGCACTGCCCAGCCCTACGCGTTTGCCCGGCGCCACACCGCCGTGCGCCAACCCCATTCCTCCGAAGTTCGAAGTCTGCGCATCCAGTCGGCCATCTGCCCGCGACCGATAACGGCTCGCTACCGCCCGCAGAACCCGCTGGCAAGCCTGCAATGCCTGAGCGCCGCTAGTGCGCCAGCCCAACCGAGATTCCCTGAATGACTCCCTTAGATATACAGCTGTTGCTGACCGCGTTGGTCAGTGTCCTGGTGCTGGTTGCGCTTATCGTCTCGCGCCTCAAGATGCACCCGCTGCTGGCCTTGCTGGTGGTGTCCATTGGCGTCGGCTTTGCCACCCGCATGGAGCCCGGCAGCATCGTCTCCCACCTGCTCACTGGCGCTGGCAAGACTCTGGGTGCGGTGGGGGTGGTGATCGCGCTGGGCGCGATGCTCGGCAAGATTCTGGCTGACGCTGGCGTCACTGAGCAGGTCGCCGACGTCATCCTCAAGCGCACCTCGGACCGGATGATTCCTTGGGCGATGATGCTGGTAGCCTTTGTCATCGGCATCCCGATGTTCTTCGAAGTGGGTCTGGTGATCATGCTCCCGTTGATCTTCAGCGTGGCGCGCAAGCTGGAAGGCCAGGCCCGCTTCAAAGGTTCGGCGTATGTATATGTCGGTGTGCCGGTGATTGCCGCGCTGGCCGCCATGCACGGCATGGTGCCGCCGCACCCAGGCCCCTTGACTGCCATCGCCGTGCTCAAGACCTCGGTCGGGCCGACCATGCTCTATGGCTTCCTGGCCGCGATCCCGGCCATGATCCTGGGCGGCCCACTGTATGGCCTGTTCATTGCGCCGCGCATGAGCACCCGGCCCGATCAGGCATTGCTGGACCAGTTCACACTGGCTGAAAAAGCCGACGGCCAACCCCGCCCCGGCGTTGTGGTCGGCATGCTGGCGGCGTTGCTGCCGGCGATCCTGATGCTGGTGCATGCCGTGGCAGAAATGCTGCTGCCCAAAGGCAATGCGCTGCTGGAACTGGCCAGCTTCCTGGGCAACCCGCTGATCGCCATGCTGCTGGGCGTGCTGTTCGCCGGCGCGAGCCTGGTGCTGGCGCGTGGCGGCGATGCCGAACAGCTGCGCGATGCGCTGGGCAAAAGCCTCAAGCCGATTGCCTCGATCATCATGATCATTGCCGGGGGCGGGGCCTTCCAGGAGATGCTGACCAGCGCCAAGGTCGGCGATGCCATCGTGCACCTGACCCAGCAATCTGCCTTCCCGCCGTTGATCCTGGGGTGGCTGATCGCGATGCTGTTGTCGGTGTCTACCGGCTCCGCCACGGTCGGTATCGTGGGCGCTGCCGGCTTGCTGGCGCCGCTGGCAGGTGCTGATCCGAGCCTGAACCTGCCATTGCTGGCCCTGTCGATCGGCTGCGGTTCGCTGTTCTTCAACTACGCCAACCATGCGGGCTTCTGGATGGTGAAGGAGTCGTTTGGCATGACCATGGGTGAGGCCACCAAGACCATCTCGGTGGTGCAGTCCATCGTGGCGGTGGTCGGCTTGATCGTGGTGTTGATGCTGAATGCGGCGATTACGGTGAACTGAGCCGGGAAAACCGGCCCAGTTCATCAACTGCCTCAGCGTTTTTCTGCGACCAGGGTGTAGCACATGGGTATCTGTGCCGCGCCCTGCTCATAGACGTCGTACACCTCCTCCCGATTGGAATGCGGGTATTCGTCGAACGCACGAAGGCTCAAGCCTGCGCCAGCAACGCTCATGAGCACCTCGCTTAGCGGGTGGAGCTGCCAGTAGGACTGCAACTCGTTTGGCTCGCCCTTGCCTTCGTAAACAATGGCGCCCGTTTCGACCAGCGGTTCGGCCAGGAAATAGGACGTGCTGATGCGCCAAGGGTCGCTGGCTTCGGGGTCGAGCATTTCCAGGAAAGGGTGTGTTTCGTAGATCACCAGGGTGCCGCCCGGTTTCAGCGTTCTGGCGACGTGGGTGAAGAACAGCGCGAGGTTGGGCATCCAGTTCAGGACACCGATGGTGATCAAGGCGATATCGAAGCGCTGGTCGAGGCTTGCCGGTAGTTCGTGGATGTCTGACTCGATGAAGACGGGCGAATAGGGGGACCTTTCGGCCAGCTCGTGCGCTTGCTTCAGAAACTCCGAAGACTGATCGACGCCCACCACTTCCGATGCACCAAGGGCAAACAGCGATATCGCTTCGCGGCCATTGTTGCAGCCCAGCTGGATAACGGCCTTTCCCGTTATGCCTACCTGTTTCAACTGGTCGGTCAGGGTTGAATCCAGGCAGGAAAAGTCTTTGTGAGCCACAGCATCGATCAGTGGGGGCCAGGACGCGCTTTGCCGATGGAAATCTGCAGATGCATTCCAGGCATCACGATTGCTGGCGATTACATCCCTGTGAGAAACCATCTTGAACCTCATCTTTGGTTGTTGAGGCTTTTGACGTTAGCAGCTGCGCCCGGTTAACGGCCTTTCGAAAATGGCTGGCGTACGAAAAGCCTACCGCCTCTCGCGAACATCATAATTCCGTGATCGAGTTGTCCCATGTCCCGGGACACGGGACGGCTAGATAGAGGTTCTCATGAAAGGTCAAGACATCGGCTTACTGCTCAAGCTGGTTTGCCTCCAGCGACATGAGTCGCGGGACAACGCCAAGGCACTGCTCGATGATGCCGAACTGGGCATGATGAAAGATTGAAGTCGAGCCACCCGCCCCTGTGGGGGCCGCGCTTGTCGTGGCGATGAACCGCGGCGATGGGCCGCAAAGCGGCCCCAACAACCCAAGCACCCGCGCAGACTTGCAAGAGAATTCATCTATGTTGGAAGACGACCTCCCACGCCAGCTGTGCAGTCACTCAAGGTTGCTTTCATACCGCAGCCATCCTGCAACCCCTGCTGCTCCACCCACGCGGTCTTTAGGATGATTCCGTCCTTCACTGACAGGCACTTGCGGGAAGTCGAATGGGCTCATCCCCTCAATACAAGCCACGTTGACCCCGTACTGGTCCGGCACAGAGCGACGCTGGTGGAAGGTATAGATCCCACACTTCGAGCAGAAGTAGTGCTTGGCTTCACGTGTGTTGAATTGATAAAGGGTCAGCGCTTCTTCGCCTTGGGTGACGGTGATGTCGTTCAGGTTGGCTGATACCGCCACGGCGCCACGCATGCGGCAGAGCGAGCAGTTGCACCTACGCGCTGTACGCAGCCCGTCGGTCAAGCGCAGTGAAAATCTCACTGTTCCGCAATGGCAG
The DNA here is from genome assembly GCF_001320485.1 of Pseudomonas sp. NBRC 111130. Taxonomy (NCBI): domain Bacteria; kingdom Pseudomonadati; phylum Pseudomonadota; class Gammaproteobacteria; order Pseudomonadales; family Pseudomonadaceae; genus Pseudomonas; species Pseudomonas sp. NBRC 111130. The sequence continues at coordinate 46,908 of NZ_BCBG01000034.1, read as the reverse complement.
GCTGCTTGATAAACAGGGCGATCATCGTTTTTTTCATCAGTCATAGCGGTTCTCTAGTCTGAGAAGCCAATCTGAATATTCACGGGGCAAGGCCAAATGGGTGTCTATTAGCCTGAATGAAACGATCAATGCCTCGTCCCAAACCTTATGCGAGATAACCCTGCAACAATCGCCGCACATTTTCCACTAGCGCAGACTCCCCCTTACGCGGTGGAAGCAGCGAGAACCTGGCTTGCGCCAATGTCGGCAAGCCAGTCCTGTAAGGCTCCACGCCATGGGGGACAGCACTCGCGTTAAGGCATGCAATTCCAAGCCCTGCCTTCAATGCCGATTGCAACCCCGCCACCCCTGAAGTCGAGTAAACGATCTCGTATTCGACATGGGCGCGCTCCAGCACCTGGCAGCTGTACTCCGACAATCCGCACCCGCTGATCGCGAGCAATGGCAGCGGCTGCCCAGGCTCTGGAACCCAACCGGCAGCGGCTACCCATTGCAGTGGCTCCTGCCTTACTTCAAACATGGTGGATGAAGACACGCGCTCGTTGAAACGCATGGCCAAGCCAATGTCCAGGTGGTCATTTGCCCGATCAATTTCCAGGCTCTTTTTCATCACCACATGAAGTCGAAGCCGTGGATGCCATTCACGAAGTTTTTTCAGCAGCCCAGCAATGTCGTCGGGGCGAAAGTAATCAGTGATCGCTAACCGTATCTCCCCTTCGAACTGTTCGCCTCGAACGTCGGACAGCGCCCGCTCGCCCAGGGTGATGATCTGCCTGGCGTGGCGCAAAAGTCGTTCACCAGCAGCTGTTGGGCGAACGCCTTGCTTGCCGCGAATGAGCAACTCCACACCGATGGCATCTTCCAGCTTACGCAGCTGTTCGCTGATGGCGGAGGTCGAGCGAAACAAGCTCGGAGCGGCTGCCGAGATACTGCCTGCCTCACAAACTGCCAAGTAGACGTGGAGCTGCGCAATGTCGAAGTGGTACATGCAGGTTCCGGGTAAACAGGAAGATGAGCACTGATTTTCCCGCTTTTTAGGAACATGTTCAAAGGCTAAGTTACAGGCACATTCACTGACGAGGATGACTCAAATGCCTGGTATCACCCTGACCCTGTCCGGCGCGCCGAATGCTGCGTTGGCGTCCGACCTCAGCCACGAGCTGACTGAACTGACCGCACGCGTTCTGGACAAGCAGCCATCACAAACCATGGTGATCGTTCGGTTCGTCGACCCTGGCTTGTGGTTTATCGAGAATGAATCGCTTGAGAGCTTGGGGCGCAATAGCTTTCGCCTGGAGGTCACGATCACCGACGAGACGACGACAGTGGAGCAGAAACGGCGGTATCAGCGTGAGACGTATGATTTGCTTTCGGGACGCATCGGTAATGTGCACCCTCATTCGAACGTACACATCATAGACGTGCGCGCTACGGCTTATGGCTATGGCGGGGTGCCGCAAAGCGCGAAGCTGTGGAGCTGAAACAGGTAACTCGGCCTGGCGTTATCGAACCAGCGCCAGCCGCAAGCCAAGCCCCACCAGTACCGCGCCCATTGCGGCATCGATCGGCCGACGCACCTTTGTGTAAAACGCCCGCACCCGAGCCGTGGAAAACATCAATGCCAGCGTGGAAAACCAGGCAAACGCAACAAGCGTGACCACCACCACGGCAGCAGCCATCACCCAGCCTGGGGCATGTGTCGGCAGCACGGAGATGAAAAAGCTGCCGAAGAACGCCGCGGCCTTGGGGTTTGTGACGGACACCAGCAAGCCGACGCGGGGGGCTGCTGTGGTGGTGTTTTGCGTCGTGCTGATTTCGAGGGCTGCATAAGGCCGCCGAGCGCCAAGCAGCATTTTGATGCCCATATAGATCAGATACCCCGCGCCCACTACCCGAATCGCGTCATACAACCACGCCACTGTGCTCAGCAAGACACCCAGTCCGACAATCGCCAGCACCGCCCAGATGGCGATGCCTGCGCTGGCGCCCACTGCCACACCCATTCCTCGGCTGCGGCTCACCAAGGCGTTGGAAGTGACGGCGATGAAATCGGGGCCTGGGCTTACGCAAGCCAGGAGCATGACGGCGCCAATGGTCAAAAGCTGGGGAACGTAGTCCACGTGATGTCTCCAGTTACTTCGTTGTCTATAGAGCTACGTCGTAATGCACCGACAGCAGGCCTTTCTTCTCTTTGAGCTTGAGCACCTTGATCGGCCCGATCATGCGCGTTGAGGTGACATGCGTGCCGCCGCAACCGTGCATCGGCAAGGTGCCGAAGCGCACTGAGCGGACACCGTCCTGATCGATCAACTCACGCGGCACGTCACGCTCGATCAGCGCGTTTACCTCTGCCTCGATGCCTTCGACCGTCAGCGGTTCGCAACCGCCCTGGCGCTCGAAAACCACTCGGCACTCCCCAGGCCAGTGGTGGCCTTTGCTGGGAAGCCAACCCAAGTTCTGCCCGATACCGGCAATCAGGTGGCCGGCCGAATGCAGGCGAGCATGCAACGCACGCACTTCTGGCGAGATGGCAATCCTGACGCTGCCAACGGGCACGGGTTGCCCGAGGACATGCGCCACATCGCCGTCGATATTGAGCACTTCCTCTACCCGGATACCCGCGATGGTTCCCTGATCCGCCAGCTGCCCGCCGCCCTGGGGGTGAAAGAGGGTCTCGGCCAAGTCGACCCGGAACCGCCCATCCTCCATCGGCGTGCAACGCACCACGTGCGTGCTCAAGGTCAGTTCATCGCTGGTGTAGTAAGCCCGTTGCGTCATCGATCGAAATCCTTGTTTCTTTCCGGGGCAGCGCCCGCTCAAGACTCAAGGCTAAGGGGCGAGGACTTCGCGCACTTGTAAAAAATTGATGGGGCAACAGCGATCAGTAACGAGACGGTGCAACGCCAAAGGCTTGCCTGAAGGCCCGATTGAAGTGGCTCTGATCGTAGAAACCCACCTCTTGCGCGACCCTGGTCAATTCCCACTGGGTATGGCTCAGCAGCACACAGGCGCGCTCCAGGCGCAAACGTACCAGCCAGGCATGTGGCGTCATGCCGACTGTTTGCTTGAACAACTTGAGGAACTGAAAACGCTCCAGGTCGCACAACGCAGCCAGTGCTTCGAGCGTTATCTTGTCGGCGAGGTGTTCGTTGCAGTAGTCCCGCACACACCGCAACTGCACGTTCGAAAGCGTGCCCTTTACGAACTGCGGCTTGACCATCCGCGCTTGGGCGAACAGCCGCCCGAGCAGCATGAGCCATTGAGCATCGACGAACAGCGGGTCGGTAGGCAGCCCTGCTGCGAGCGCGTCGTGCAGCCGGGAAAGCTGGATGGCGAGGCTGGCATCCTGCAACAGCGCGCCACCCAGGGCGGAAAACTGGTCACGGCCCGTCAGCTCTTCGGTCACGCTGCGCAACAGGTCAGCGGATACGCGAAAGGTCTTGAGCGTGTAAGCGTCGTCGCCTGCACTGATGCCATCGTGGATTTCGCCGGGTGGCATCAACTGGATGGTGCCCGGCGACAGCAACGCCGTTTCACCGTTGAGTACCTGGCGCTGCACGCCGTCGGTGACCAAGCCGACGTGGAAATCCAGATGGTAGTGACGCCCGAAACGAAAGCTCGAGAAACGCGCCTCGCTCAGCACCAGCCCGGGAATATCCCTGTTGCGTTTGTAATCAACGTGGTCTGCCATCGACCGCCTCCTGCCACACCGGAGGGAATCATCTCATACCTGATCTTGTGGGGCTGGCGTGGTTGCCGGGTCGAGGGCTTGGCGAGGCTGCGCCAGCGCTTGGCTGGCAGCAGCGGTGCCTTGATCAGGCGGCTGGATCATTCAGGTTGCCGGGGTCGATCATCTTTGAGCACTGTTCACTGGCCAGCCGGCTGATGATCCGGATCGCCTGGTGGATACCTGCTGTGTTACGAAAGCTCAGGTGAGGGTTGTGTTCGCACTCCAGCACTTCATCGTGCTGGACCAAGGCTTCGCCGAGCAGTTCGAGGGTCCAGGCGTAGCTTTGGATGGTCGATAAGCGCTCCTGGTCAGTCATGGGGCACCTGCCTGGGTTGGGAGGTGGGGCGAGCCAGATTGCAGATCGGGTAGAAGCGGTGAGGATTGGGGGCCGGCGCGGGGCGGCGGCGGAGAACGGATGCGAGGATCCTGAACAGATTGCTGGTGGTCATGCATGAGTTCCTTTCGTTGTGGAACTGCCACCGCTCGCGGCCAAGCAAGTTTGGGTGGCAGCAGTACGCGGGTTGGCCGACCGGGACGAAAGGAGCCCGGCACACCCGAAGGTGTCCCGCGCACCACCGCCATAACACGACATCGCGGGCACAAAAAAAGCGCCTGCGATGAAGACTGGGCGCTGCTGCGCCTTTCGATTCCGACCGGCCAAGGTCGCATCGCCGATGCTTCGGCGACTGGGGCAATTTATCCCTATGTTCCCCCTTTCGCAAGCACGTGCGGGCTGTACGGTGCCACACGTCTTGTAGGGAGAAAGCTGACCGATATGAGGGGTTCCGTCGATTCAGGGCGGATTGTCGTCCACCTTCTGCGCTTCACTGCTGCCAGATTCGGGGGGGCCAATTACTGGCAAGCCATGCCCAAAAAATGCGCGTTTGCAGTCCTCGCTGAGCATTCTCAAAGATTTGCCCTGAAAGAACAAACCACCCATGTTCGGCAAATTTATTCACTATCCGGAGAGTGCCTGACTTTTTCAAAGCACAAAAAAGGCCTGCATCGCTGCAAGCCTTCATATGTGGTGCGGAGACAGACGGACGGTTGTTGGCCGTGAGCGCCCGGTTTTCGCGGGGCTGGAATTTGGTGGATTTTTTGATGTGCCTCATAGGGTATCTATAAACAAATCAGCTAGTTATGGCTGTCACTGGAATCGAATTGGGAATTTTTGGCTCCATTGAGGCCTACGACCACCCGCTTCAAATGCTAGGTGGGGAACGGCAAAAAACACCACGTAATCCGCTGCTGAGCTAGCATATTGCCCTTATCTCTTATTACTGAAAGACTAGAACCCACTTGCTTAGCCGGAAAGGGATTTCACGGGTCGTATGCGTGAGTTCCCCCTTCAATAGAGAGCTCACATGACAGACCAAATACTGTTCAACGACGTTTCATTCGCCGACAACCCTGAGCCAAGGGTCCCCTGCCTTCTCCTTCTGGACGTGTCGGTAAGCATGCGCGGCCGTCCGCTCACTGAACTGAACGCTGGTCTACAGCAACTCAAGGACGAGCTCGCTGCCGATTCGCTCGCAATGCAACGCGTGGAGGTTGGCATTGTCACGTTCGGACCAGCAAAAGTGGAGACGCCATTCACCACTGTCGATGGTTTTTACCCTCCGAACCTAGTGGAGCAAGGCGACACCCCAATGGGTCAAGCCATTACCATTGGCTTGGACATGCTCGAGAGCCGTAAAGCGCAAATACGAGCCGCAGGGGTTTCGCTTTTCAGACCGTGGATTTTCCTCATCACTGATGGTGGTCCCACAGATGAGTGGCGAGCTGCTGCCGCCGCGATTAGAGAGGGTGAGGCTGCCAAGAAGTTCGCATTCTTCGCCGTAGGTGTTGAAGGTGCAAACTTTGATGTGCTCTCACAACTGAGCGTTCGCGAGCCATTGAAACTCCAAGGGCTGAAGTTTCGCGAGCTTTTCCAGTGGCTGTCGGCATCGATGAAGAGCGTGTCACAGTCTACCCCAGGGACAGCAGTGAAGCTGGAGGCACCCACCGGATGGGCAGAGGTTTAACCTGGGAGCATGCCAGCGCCGCTGTCGTCGGCACCTCTCACCTTGAGCGCAACGGTGTCTGCGAGGACAGATGTAGCGCGGCCATTACTCTTCAAGGCGTTCGCCCGTGGCTATCGATGTTCGTGGCCGATGGCGCAGGCAGTGCGAGTTTTGCCGATGTCGGTGCTCAGCTGGCTGTTGATACTGCTAACGAGGTTATAAGCACCCTCATGCAGCAACCCGAGTTTGCACTTGACGACTCGCTAGCTGTCGAACTTGTGAAGCAGATCCGCGAGGTCATCTACAGCCGAGCCGAAGGTTCGGGCCACGCCGCCCGTGATTATGCCTGTACCTTCCTCGGCCTGGTGTCTTCTGAACTAGGCACTCTAGTCCTGCAGATCGGGGACGGTGGTATCGTCTTCGATGTAGGCAACGGACTGGAACTAGCTTTTCAGCCCATGTCTGGCGAATACGCCAATATGACGCACTTTGTCACCGATCCGGATGCGCTGGATACACTGGTCACCAAGCAATTCCAAAGCATCATACTGCGCGCAGCAGCATTTTCAGACGGGCTTCAGCATCTGGCGATTGACCTACCTACCGGAAGCCCCCATGAGCCTTTCTTCCAGCCGTTCTTTAACGTCCTTGGGACATTGAAGCCAGATGCGCGAAAGCAAATGTCTAGCGCACTCGCCGCTTTTCTGGGAAGCGAAAAAGTAAATGAACGGACCGACGATGATAAGTCTATCGCCCTAGCCGTTCTCAGGGGTTAAGGGGGCGCTGATGTCCATGTTGCTCTACAACGCGGCCGGACAGCGGCTGAAGCTCCTGAAAGAGATAGGTAAAGGTGGCGAAGGGTCCGTCTATACCATTGAGGGTGTGAAACATCTGGTAGCGAAGGTCTACCACAAACCGCAAGACAGTGCGAAGCAATCCAAGCTCCGTCATATGGCCCATCAGCGGGATGAACAACTGCTCAAGTACACCGCGTGGCCACAGGACACCCTTCACGCCAAAGTCGGCGGGTCGGTAGTGGGCTTCGTGATGGCTAAGGTAGACGGTATGACGCCAATTCAATCCGTCTATAGCCCTGCCCATCGCAAGCAGGAGTATCCCCAACGTGCCTGGGACTTCCTACTTTTTGTGGCCAGGAATACAGCAGCCGCCTTCACCACGTTACATCAGCATGGAACAATTTTGGGGGATGTAAATCACGGGAATGCGTATGTTGGCCAAAACGCCGCTGTAACCCTGATCGACACCGACTCATACCAGCTAACTCAGGGAAGTCTCGTGCACCTTTGTGAAGTCGGAGTCTCCCACTTTACCCCCCCTGAGCTACAAGGAATGTCGTTCAATGGTCTCACTCGAACCACGAACCACGACGCCTTCGGCCTCGCGCTCCTAATCTTTCACCTACTATTTGGTGGAAGACATCCCTATGCAGGTGTGCCGCAGAAGGACAATGTGGGGGACTCACTAGAGGACAACATCAAGCATCTGCGCTTTGCCTACTCCAAGACAGCAAGTCAGCGACACCTGACAGCACCACCAAACTCCTTACCGTTGTCTTTAGTTCCCCCTGCCCTATCAAGCATGTTTGAGTCCGCCTTCACCGAAGAAGGCAGGAGCGGGAGGCGTCCGACGGCAAGACAATGGCTTGACGAGCTTGACAAACTTCGCAATTCTCTGCGGAAATGCTCGAACAGTATGCACGTCTTTTCAAACCATCTGAATGCTTGCCCTTGGTGCGCACTAGAGGCATCGGGTGTGGTGTATTTCCTTTCGGCATCAGTTTTCACCGCTTCAGCGTCAGGCCATGCGCCGGTCAAAGTTGCAGACATTTGGCTCGCCATATCCAAGATCTCATCACCGGCGGACGTTGCCATACCTAACGCTAATCAGTTCAAGGGGAGCGTAAAAGGCAGGCCACTTCCAGCAGGAATTATTAGCAGCCCGCTCCGCAAGTTCGGAATACTTGGCATCGTCGCTACGGCATTTGTTAGCTTCAAAGCCCTCCAAGGACCACCGCTGCCATACATCATCATCGCTGGACTGCTCATTCTTGGTCTTTGGAATTACGGAGCAGCCGAGCTCAAAAACGAACGCAAGACTCGTTCAGACGCTCGTAACACTGCCCTGAAGCAGTGGAACAATGCAGTCGAGTCGATTAAGCGGGAGACGGATCCTCACCACTTCCACCAGAAACGAGACGCACTAGCGAAACTCAAAACTGAGTTCGACTCTCTCCCAACGCGTGAGCAAAATGACATCAAAGCTTTAAGTCAGAACATGGAGAGGCGGCAGCGGCAACGTTACTTAGAGGCCTTTTTCATTGATCGGGCGAATCTATCCGGCATAGGCCCAGCCAAGCGGGCAGCCCTCAGTAGCTTCGGTATAGAAACCGCGGCTGACGTAGAGTGGAACCGTGTTCGTCGGATAAAAGGTTTTGGCGAGGTACTTACACGCACACTAGTAGATTGGAGAAAGGGGCTTGAACGGGGCTTCAAGTTCAACCCCACACAGGCAGTCACTCAGAACGACATCAACAATGTTAGGCGAAATATTCAGAATCGTACCCGGGAGATCGAAGAGCAACTGCGTAAAGGCCTGACGGAACTTCAACAGTTCCCGACGCGGCAAGAGAATGCAATTCGACACCATATGCCTATCGTTAAAAATGCCGCTCAGCAGCTCGCTCAGGCAGAAGCAGATCTATCCTGCTGCATATGACTTGAAATAGCCTTACGGGCGGCCTCGCTCCTACAGGGATCGCGCCAGCCTTTAAAAATAGGTCAAGATAGTTATTGCGAAAAGGCGTATGCAAAAGAGGGAGATTTGAGCGGGACACCGTGGTAGCGGACAATTTTCGTGCCAGGCTGGGCTGACAGCACCCCGCAGCTCATCCGACTGAGCGGACGCACAGAGAACTGGGTCAACAATGCTTTATGAATAGCGCTGAAGGCGTAGGGCATGTGAGTATTTGGTTAAAAAACAACCAGCCATAAACTGGCGGTTGAAAAACTTAGACCCCCGCATCAAAAATAATGGCAAAGAAACATCATTTTTGGCTAGGATATGCGGAGCAATACATAAAGCGTATGAATCAGGATGAAACGATGCTTAACACCGACACCGAGCTTTCAGCGTCAGAAAGCTCTAACAACGTGAATGATAAGTACTTCAAAATGATGATCGCGTCGGTCGATGAAGCTCCCCCCGTAATGCCATTGGTTCACACCTGTGACTGCTTCACGCTTAGAAACATAGTCAATTCAAAACTTTTAGAGCCAAGTCCCTGCCCTGTATTCAACGAAAATCTTGTTTACTATTTCTACGGCAGACCATCTTATCGCCTTGGCGACAAAGGCTTGGCATTTAACACTTCTAGCGTTTACCCTGCATGCTTTATTATTGACCCCACTGAAGTGAATGTCCTTACCCGTATTTTTCCGTTCGATAGCGGCGCTTATGCAGCGGGACTATATGAAAAACATATACATAAAAAAGCAAAAAAAGAAGACTATCAATTCGAGACAAACTACGAATTCATCCAGAAATTTGTAAAGTTCTTTTACAACTCAAATAGCAATTATTTTGATGGCAAAACAACAATTCAGCGAAATGAAATACAGCCCTGCGCCTATGAACTTGAGAGCATTTACTCCCTTATAAATACTCCGAATGGCGAGCAATTCGACGATCGCTGCTACACCATCGAAATCCAATCAAGCGCCCCAACACAAATAGATGGAAAATCCTTACGCGCAATTGTCATACCAGACTCAATTGCTGCAGATGAAGTACTTGCATCTTTTTTGTACGACAATGAAATAGAAGCTATCACTTACACAACCACAAGGGTTGCACCCAGCCAACTAACACCATTAGTTATCGCTAAAGTAAGAGATTTCTACCTAAACAAGGGTGTAATCCAGTGAGCAAGATCTTTATTCTACTTGGCTTCTCCACGCCTACAGAAAATTCGCCATCTTTCTCGACCCCAGTATTCAAGCAAGGCGAATCCCTCTATCTCCAGATCATTGATGAGCAAGAGCAGATCAGTGATTTTGAAAAAATCGAAAACATTAATATTGACGTCTATCAAGCCTCTTGCAACACCGAGTATACGATCGGGGACGAGGCAATTTATGCAATCCGAGACCATAAAAATCAACTAATCCAACATAACAAAATCAATATGGATAAATATCTAAAGGAAAACACTAGGCAATTTATTTCCTATCCATTTTTCTACAAGTCCGCCAGTGAGTTCAGCCATTTAGACTCACCTGAATTCCGAGGCTGCAGAAGCAATAAAGATTATCTTCTCTTGCAAATACTTTCCAATGCAGCCAAGGAGTTTATCAAGCCCACCAACAATCAAAAATTATTGCAGAATGGTAAAAACAAGTGGGAAAAACAACTCCCCCCCTATGAACCCGCACCTACTCAAATCAATAAATCCTTTAACTTCTCAAAAGAAAACCTCAGATCTAGTTACTTTGAAAAATTCATTTCCTTTGCCCAAAGCAAGCACCAGAAATTAGCTCGCGAGAAGGCAGTAATTGAGTCGCTCATTCTAAGTGCATACATATCACATATACTACCGGATGACATTGAAAACCTCGAAGCAGTTAGAGGCACCCTAATTAACATGCTAGAAAACTCAAAAATAGACCTTTCACCAAAAATCTACGAAAGCGTTAAACTATCGCACCTAAAAAGAAAAAAAAGACACAACTCGCATATAAAATTAATCCCAAGAAAAATCGTTGACCAGAACTCTGACGGACTATCACTTATAATTTTTATCACTACCACAATCAACCACTTCAAATCAGAACACAAATTCCAACAGAAGTAGTTTTACAATGCACCTAATACTGTTAGACTTAAGTCTCGACCCAAAAGTGCGACATGAATTTGAGTGTTTTACTGACAGATCAGCAGCCTGTCCATTTTCTGTTTTTGGCCGTTAGCTGCCCACCGCCAAGGGCAGCTTGGGATCGATTGCTATGAGTCGTGCCTATCAAAATCAGATTCTCGCTCAGAGGTCGAACATCCATGTTTTTTGTAAACGACGAGCGAGCAGCCGCGCGGTCAGAAAATAGTAATATCGCGTCACCTCGCTACGTCGATCCAAGCGATGCTCAAGAAACCAAACCACATGCTTTCTCTGCCAGGCCCAAGGTGTCTCTCGCTGCCAGCGCTCTGCAATTTCAGCTTGGATAAGCGTCGCCTGCCGCACATGTGCTCACTAGGGACAGCAGCGAGTAGATGGAGATCGACATATACATAAGGAGATCCCCATCACTACTTCCGGGTCGTATCGGCAGCCACTGGCAGCCAGATAAAGTACAAGGCCTATAAGGAACTGGCTGATAGCTTCGACGATGAACCTAGGGCCATGCTTTAGTTCAAAGCAATCGGGACTGAGGAAGCCCGCAACCTCTACCAATTTTATTAAGAATTTAAAGCAGCTCAACTCAAGACCTGGTAAAAGCCTACATTAGGCCCGGAATGGAATATCAGATTTTACTATTCGCACTCGAGTTAATCCACAGGTTCTCAGCAGCATGGATAATGAGTTTTCGGCTAAATCTTGGTTGGCGATAGGACCGATATGAATTGCCACAATACTCTCAACTGGAAAGCTAATCTCCTGATATGGAATTAGCAAATCCCCCCTTGGACGAAACTTAACTCCACTCATGTGATAGTCACTTTTCCCAATTATCCGCACCTCATGCTCAGCAGCGAAATGCTCATTTTTGAAAGTTGAAATTTTTTCGGTCAGACATGCAAGGCCCGGCATATCTTCTGCGAAATCCGTTTTCATATAGTCCTCTGCCTCCTCAATAAAAGGCTTAAGAACACGCTCCGCCAGTGATTCTTTAGCAGCAGCATCATAAACACAGTCATGAAGACTAAGCGCAGACTCAAGCCCTTCCCTACAAAACTCTATAGCATAGTTACCATACGCTCTCCACTGACTTAACAAGTTCCCAGCCCCACTGAAAGAGCAACTATATAATGAGCTCCAAACTCCCAAGTCTTTGTAGCACTGCAGAACACCTTGGGCAAATGCTAAGCCGCCACCTCGCTGTTCAAAACCACGTCCCTCCCGAGCAACCAAACACTCAATAACTCTAGAAACAACTGCAACACCATCATGAAACTCTTGAGAATCGTTAAGATAACCAAGGTTAGTAAGCCAAAGGACTTTATTTCTCAAGATCGAAGAGAGTGCAGAAACATCAGTGTAATGAAATAAAGTCTCGCTCTTTGTCATATCATCAACCTAATAGCTTTAAAATTACGAAATTTGTACACAATTCGTTAGACCGTCAAGTCCCATGATCACAGAAACCGATAAGGCGACACCGAACTGATCAAAACTCATGTACAAAACTAATCCGTTTTACGGACTTGCTCCAATTGCCACAGTTCATTTTCAATCTCTGCTACTGAACCAGATACATGCGTGGCGGCTATGCCGCGCCCGGATACATTTCCAATGCACGCATGTCTAAGATCGGCGGCATTGACTCATTGCTGCTCGGCAGCCACAGCCGCCTTTACTTTTCAAATGCAAACCCGCGCCCGATATGATCCCTAGCAATGGGCTCAGATATATTGGAGACGGGCGAATACCAACCGCTTCATCTCGTACGGCTAGCTCGCTTCATGAGCTATGCACTGCAGCCATTCATCAGCAGTAAATAGAGTGTCGCCTTCATACCAAAGCAACCCGACGCTCATCCAACTCAGAAAATACTCGACACTTAATGGCGGTCTTTCAGGGAGAAGCACTGCCAAATGCGGGTCTGAATCCCCATGTAGCACATGCCAGTAGTGAAAAAGTTGGCCGACAGCCATTCTGACGCTAGGTATTTCAATTGAGCTTTTCACTTCTATGAGCAGATCGTTGCCTTCCTCATCATATCGACAGACCAACACATCAAACATACAAGAATCATCTCTCCCCTCTAAAAGAGTGAACGATGCAAGTGACCTACGCAGGCTATTAGTCAGCCTATTGTGGATTCGCCTCTGAACAACTGTCCCTGACTTTCTAATTGACTCTACGTCATTCTCGTCTTTAAGTGGCAGGTCAGATGATGAGCTTTCATCTTTCTCTTCAAGCAGCTTTTTTTTCGCGCCCTGCCCTGGCGTCGATATAAAATCAGACAAACTCGGCCCTAACTGATCAAGATCAGCAGCATCTACAATCCCACCAGTACCATAGAGTGCAGTCATGGCACGATATTGTGAGACAAGGTCTAAATGCACCACATTGAGCCTTCTCAGGAGGTTTCTAACTCCTGGATTTCCGTTGATTAGCGGAAATTTAATATCGACATCCAGCATGAAAAATGATGGTGTCAAAAAATACTCCGGCCTCATCAACTGCGTAGGATTATTGGCTTTAGGAATTCCTGGCAGATTGGAAATCCTTTGTACTACAGCCAACCTTTCCCTGTCCTCTGTGGCTTCGTAGACATCCTTATAGAGCGGCAGTAGCACTTCCATGTGTTCTTCAATCCATATGAGAACGCTATTGCGAAAAGCCTTATAGAAGTTGGTAAATCCCGTGTGGCCTAGTATCAGTGCTTCCAGCGAAGCATCGCTAGCCTCAGAAGAGGCAATATTCGCCACCTCAGATAGGTTCATTCCTGAAAAATTCGAATGCAACACATGGCCTAGCGCAGGTATTTTGGTGCTTGAAATATATCCTGCGTTATCCCCATCAAAGCTATTCGTAATCCATGCCAGCATAGATAAACCATAGATTTGCCTCGGTGTAACATCCTGCTGTTCAAATAATTTTCCCGCTATCTTTCTCGCTAGCTTATTCGTATTTCGCTGCCGCTCAGCCCAATAACTTGACATGAAACCCTCCCATCCTTGCGTTAAGCAGAGGCCGTTTACGTCATCCAGATCGATGACTTTTGGCATATCGAATCATCCGCGCGGGCACGTTACCTCTAGTTAGCGACGGAGGCCAGATCTGGCGCTAATTATTTAACTCGCAGGCGAGCAAAAGTCTAGCTTTCGCTAGTCCAGCAAGCTAATCTTATTGATCGCACCGTTAGGTTTTTCATCCAAGACTCGTATCGACGTTTAGAAACTCAGCTGCTCTGTACGGTCGAAAACAGCCCCACACTTGATAGCATACGCGGAATGGACAAGCTCGAACGCCAGTTTTTAATTAACTGTCACACTGTCTACGTACCGACGTCATTGATCCTTGCTGGCCGGCAGCTATGGGTCGATTACTGTGAGCCCTGCCTATCGAAATCAAATCCTCGCTCATAGGTTGAACACCCACGTTTTTTGAAAACGACGAACTAGTAACCGCACGGTCAGAAAATAGTAGTACCGCGTCATCCTGCTGTGTCGATCTAGGCGATGCTCTAGAAACCAAGACACATGCTTTCTCTGCCAAGCCCAAGGCGTCTCTCGCTGCCAGCGCTCTGCGATTTCAGCCTGTATGGTCTTCGCCTGACGCAAATGGCGTTGCCGAGTTGCGAACGACCCCGTCAGAACCGCTGCCAAAAACAATTCCATATCGAATGGCTTGCTCATGTTCGCCCTCCAATGTACGCCGCGACCACGTCGATCCGACCGTGCCCTAGCTCACAGCTGATCTGCCTCCGAGCTTCACGATCAAGGTTTCTATCTACCTGGCAACATTGGCCGCCGTTGATAGGCGCCCGTTGCAGGGTGATCTGCTCATAGCGCTCACATGCGTACGCCGCACGGAGCTCATCGAAGCCTCTGAGGTTGTGGACATGCAGAATGGCCCGCGCAGGGCGAATGATTTCTTGCAGAACATTCAGATAGCTTTCGTGTGGCGCAATTAGTTTACGGCTACCTGCAGGCGAAACCTGCCGTGCAAACCCAAGGGCACTTCGAACATGGTCGTCCACCGCAATCCAACGTGGCGCTGAGGCACCGGCGCGGCCACCTTTGGTGCCGTCCTGAATGTTGATCCTGCCTAGGTCGTTAGCCTCACGACTCAGCCTTGGCAGGTCAGCCAAGATGGCCCCGCGCAAGCGCATGCCGGTGGCTAGGGCCAACAGAACAATTGCGGCGGCCCGTAGATGATGTTGGCGAAAAAGTGCATCGACGATCTGTTTAACCTTTGCGCGCTCTTGGCCCAGAGGCACGAACTGTCGACCCCCGCTGCGCTGCATACCCACCGCCTTGCTCGGGCTGGGCAATTTCACACATTGATCACCGCGAAGCGCTGCCATGGTCCTGTTAACGCTGGACAGCCGGTTTTGCGCGGTGCTGACAGCAAGGTCACCGCACATAACCCGGTCGCGCAGGTACGCTGCGTAATCTTCCAAGATCTCTCGATCAATCTGCCGCGAATCATTGATGCCAGGCCCGTGTTCGGAGCGGCACCACTTCACGAATGCCTGCCACCGATCACAGTGTGCCTTCACCGTGCCGTAATGGCCGCCGCCGAACATGTCTTTCAACGCCTGCGGGCCTGCATAGCTCAATTGTCTGCCATAGTCGAAATTGCGGCCATCCCGCCTACCTACTAATGCCATGTCGATCACCTCATCGCCTGTTCTCCGATCCTCGCCCCACGTCATCCCGCCAAGAATGTTGAGTGTTATCAGGGATCAAGGCCCCTGCGACCTGTGGGGAATGTCCACTACGCGGGACTGGCGGCTCCTTACGTCCGGGAGCAAGGGCATCTCATGATCTGACCTCCTGAGCACCGTTACCGGTGGGCGGGTGGAGGCTGCATTGGCTGAAGAGACCAGTGCCGCGAGATCCTGAGCCGGGTGAACGCAGCAATGCGATGACCGGGGCATGCCTAACTGTCAGTCAGGTGCAGTCCATTCCTTGGTCTGCGGCACCATCATCTACAGCGCTGTTGCTGGTGACATCGGCGTTTGTCACGCCGATTGTCACGAGGGAGATTGCCGCGAAGCCTTGTGCGATCAGGGCTGCAGCAGTGGTAGAAGTGCCCGTCTCTTTCCAGAGAAAGAGACGGGCACAGGTTGGCGCAAGATTCGGCCAAGCGGATAGGTTGCTGCAGGGCAGCGAAGTACGAGGTGTTGTCTGGCGCACGAGGGCCATGATCTGAAGTAGGCATCCATCACCGGGGAGGTGACCGGGCGAGCTGCCGGACGCGAATCGCCATTTGAGGGGAGAACCACCGCAGGAGCGGCGTGACCTTAAAGGTTCGGGCCACCTGGGGTGCTGTCATCGACAGCGCTTGCACGGCCAGTTCTACGCCTGTGGATAAACCCGGTCAAGGATCGAAATTCAGCGCTATTGAGGAGGTTGAAAGCGGTTATCCACCGGTGGAATTGAGTGGTAAATCCCGGACAACGTCTTGGCTTTTAGCTCTTCAAAGTGAGGTCCATCCAAACAGGGCGGCTTTGCAGCCCTGTTTGGATGGACCCGCGTGAAAGAGCAGCCAGCACCAATCTTGCAGGCTCACCCGCGATTGAATGCGCCATGGCCATTTGGCAAAGCTGTGACGTTGTCGCCTACCGGATGGGCAAACTCATGCGGAGTGACATGGCCCGATCTGTTGGCATCGATGTAATTACTCCACCACGCCATGATCAACCGACGCTGCTCCAGAAATTGGGCCTTGTGGATATATGCAGCCCGCACGCGGTTACGCTCCTGATGGCTCATCTGCCGCTCAATCGCCGCGTCCGTCCACAGACCCGATTCCAGCAAGGCGCTACAAGCCATGGTCCTGAATCCATGCCCGCACACGTCCTTGGTGGTGTCGTACCCCATATTGCGCAGCACCTGGTTAACCGTGTTCTCCGACAAGGGCTTCCAGTACCTGTGATCACCGGGCAACACTAGTTCAGAGAAGCGATTCAAGCCGCGCAGCCGTTCAAGGATCTCGATGACTTGAGGCGACAACGGCACTATCTGAATGTCCCCACTCATCTTGGTCCCGCGTGTGGAATAGCGGACGCCTTCAATCGGCTTGCGGGTATCGGGGATCTCCCACATCGCACGTTGCAGGTCGAATTCATCCCACCTAGCAAAGCGCAGTTCGCTGGAGCGCACGAATACATGCAACGTTAGCAGCACTGCGAGCCGGGTCAGTTCGCGACCGGTGTAGTTGTCGATTCGATCTAACAGTTCAGGAAGGCGGTTCAGCGAGAGTGCAGGACGGTGCACGGTGCGCGGCGCTTGAATCGAGCCGGCCAGATCGAGCGCCGGGTTTTGAGTGATCTGCCGCGCCCGCTTCGCACCCCGCATGATCGTGGATAGATAGTTCTGCACACGCAGCGCAACATCCATGGTGCCGCGATCCTTGACTCGCTGGGTGACCTCAAGGAGATCGTGGGTGTCGAGCTCAGCAATTGGCCGCTGGCCAATCAGTGGAAACACATGGGTACGCAACCTGCTCAGCACCGTTTTGGCGTGCCCCTCAGTCCAGCGCCGGGACATTTCGACATGCCACTCCAAGGCAACAGTTTCAAAGAGAAGACTCGCCCGCTGGGCAGCAATCTTGGCCTTCTGCTTTTCTTCCATCGGATCAAGGTTGTCGAGCAACAGGGCCTTGGCCTCATCGCGCTTGGTCCTCGCGACAGCCAACGAAACGATGGGGTACTTGCCGATGATCAGCGTGCCTTCCTTGCCGTTGGGTTTGAAATACCGCAGCCGCCAAGTCTTCGAGCCACAGGGCGTGACGTACAGGTACATGCCCCCGCCGTCGAACAGTTTGTAGGCGCGATCACGCGGTTTAGCCGTGCGGCATTTGAGGTCGCTGAGCGGAATGGCTAGGCGTGGCATAGGGGTACGTTCTCCATTCAGGAAAGGCGCTGTACCCCAAAAATACCCCCGGTTATTGGGGATTTTGTTGGTTCCCGACGGAGGGTCGTGGAAACGAAAAACCGGCCAAAAGGCCGGTTTAGAGAGCTTCCAAAGCATTCAGCGGAATGCAGTGGAGCTGGATGTGGTGCCGGAGACAGGAATCGAACCTGCGACCTTCGCGTTACGAGTGCGCTGCTCTACCGACTGAGCTACACCGGCATGTAGCGCAACGTACCACTGCCGCACCTGCCGCGTAAACCCCTGTTTCCCCGGCCTTATTCCCCTTTCCTCAGAGCGCTTTGCAGCCCTTCGGCGCGAGGTCTTCCTCGATATCGGTCGTGCAGGTCCAGCCAGTTGGCGAACGCGTCAGGGCAAGGCTCTTGCCAACCACATTGGTCGGCGCATCAACCAGGGTGCATGCAATCGTGCCAATCCCGTCAGCCGCCTTGCTGCTGACCGCAATTGCACAGTTCGCCGTAGCCGGCTGCCCACCCAACTCGGCCACACTCGCCACATCCTTGCCTTCATTCAAGCGCAGCTCCATCGCCGTCTTCAGCGCGCTGATCTCCAGCAACCCGGCCGCAGCCTTCGTGCGGGACTGGTGGTTGGTGTACATCGGGATGGCAATGGTCGCCAGAATGCCGATGATCGCGACAACGATCATCAGTTCGATCAGGGTGATACCGCGTTGCCCTTTCATGAACGGTTTCCTTTTTCATACGGGTATTCGTGGAGGTCAGGTTCGCCCCCAGCTGGCAGCGGCGCAGTAGGCCTGAACAGACACCTTTTGTCACCCCTGCCTGCCAGGGCGTCATCTTCGCTGAACTACTCTAGTGAGCATCACGGACGCACGCCCGCTCATGGACGCGCCAAGCTGTTTCCAGGCTTGTCGCACGAGCCGAAAAGGACCTCTGCAATGAACCCATCTACACACCTCTACACCTGGCGCGGCACGGATGCCAATGGCGCCGCGGTCAGCGGCCAGGTCAGCGGGCGCAGCCCGGCCTATGCGCGGGCCGGCTTGCAGCGCCAGGGCATCCGCGTGGTCAGCCTGCGGCAGGCTGGCGGGTTGGAATGGCGTTTGCCGAAGGCGCGCGAAAAGACCGACCCGGCGGGGTTCAGTCGGCAGCTGGCGACCTTGCTCAAGGCTGGGGTTCCACTGTTGCAGGCCTTCGAGGTAATGGGGCGCAGCGGCTGCAGTGCGGGCCAGGCAGCGTTACTGGATAAATTGAAACGGGATGTGGCCTCGGGCCTGGGGCTGGCGGATGCGCTGCAGCGCCATCCGGCATGGTTCGATGGGTTGTACTGCAACCTGATTCGTGTGGGCGAGCAGTCCGGTACGCTTGATCGGCAGCTGGAACAACTGGCGGGGATGCTGGAGCAACGCCAGGTGCTGCGTAAGCGAGTGCGCAAGGCGATGCTCTATCCGTTGCTGCTGTTGCTGACCGGGCTGGGGGTTTCGGCGGTGTTGCTGCTGGAGGTGATTCCTCGTTTCGAGAGCCTGTTTGCCGGTTTCGATGCCGCGCTGCCGGCCTTCACCCAGTGGGTGATCGACTTGTCCACAGGGCTGGGGCGCTATGCGCCGCTGCTGTTGATAACCACGCTTGGCCTGGGATTCGCCGTGACCCGGCTGTATCAGAAGCATGCGCCAGCCCGCTTGTGGATAACTGCACAAGCTTTGCGCCTGCCTGTGTTCGGCAGGCTGTTGAGCCAGGCGGCCCTGGCGCGCTTCGCTCGCACCCTGGCCACGTCCTATGCTGCGGGGGTGCCGTTGCTGGATGCGCTGGTCACCGTGGCCAAGGCCTGCGGCGATACCCTGCACGAGCAGGCGGTGCAGCGCGTGCGCCAGGGCATGGCCAACGGGCAGGCACTGAATCAGGCAATGGGTAATGAACCGCTGTTTCCGCCATTGTTGGTACAACTCACCGCCATCGGTGAATCCAGCGGCACGCTGGACCAGATGCTGGATAAGTCCGCCAGCCATTACGAGGAACAGGTCAGCCAGACGCTGGACCAGTTGACCAGCCTGCTGGAGCCGGCCATCGTGCTGATCCTGGGCTTGCTGGTCGGTGGCCTGGTGGTGGCGATGTACCTGCCGATCTTCCAGTTGGGTAGCTTGATCTGAACATGACTTCATGGACTTTGCTGGCCGAGCAGCCGGCCTACTTCATCACCCTGGCGGCTGTGCTCGGCCTGCTGGTGGGCAGCTTCCTCAACGTGGTGGTGCATCGCCTGCCAATCATGCTCGAGCGCCAGTGGCAACGCGAGGCACAGGAAGTGCTGGGCCTGCCGACCACCGAGCACGAGCGCTTCAATCTGTCCCTCCCCGCCTCCCACTGCCCGCATTGCCACCACGCGATCCGCGCCTGGGAGAACATTCCCGTTCTGAGCTACCTGGCATTGCGCGGACGCTGCTCGGCCTGCAAGCAGCCGATCGGTGCGCGTTATCCATTGGTCGAGTTGGCGTGTGCGCTGTTATCGGTGGTGGTGGCCTGGCACTCCGGCGCTGGTGTCCAGGCGCTGACCCTGCTGCCGTTGACCTGGAGCCTGCTGGCACTGAGCCTGATCGACCATGACCAGCAGATTCTGCCCGATGTCATCGTGCTGCCGACGCTGTGGCTGGGCTTGATCGTCAATGCCTTCGATACCGTGGTGCCACTGCCCGATGCGCTGTGGGGCGCGGTGGCCGGGTACCTGAGCCTGTGGCTGGTGTACTGGGTGTTCAAGCTGATCACCGGCAAGGAAGGCATGGGCTATGGCGACTTCAAGCTGCTGGCGCTGATCGGTGCCTGGGGCGGCTGGCAGGTATTGCCGTTGACCTTGCTGCTGTCATCGGTAATCGGCGTGGTGGCGGGCCTGTGCCTGCTACGCGTGCGCAGACAATCCGTCGGCACGGCCATACCATTTGGCCCTTATCTGGCCATTGCGGGGTGGATTGCTGTGCTCTGGGGTGATGAAATGTACGCCTTCTACCTGCAACTGTTTGGAATGTGATGACCACCAAGGCCTTCACCCCCTGGATTCTCGGGCTGACCGGCGGCATCGGCAGCGGCAAGAGTGCCGCCGCCGAGCGCTTCGTCGAACTTGGCGTGCACCTGGTCGACGCCGACCAGGCGGCGCGCTGGGTGGTCGAACCCGGTCGCCCGGCACTGGCCAGCATCGTCGAGCGCTTCGGCACCGGTGTGCTGCTGGACGATGGCCAGCTGGACCGCGCAGCGTTGCGCCAGCTGATCTTCGCCGACCCGGCCCAGCGCAAGTGGCTGGAACAACTGCTGCACCCGCTGATCGGCCAGGAGATCTTCAGTTACCTGGCGAAGGCCGAGTCGCCCTATGCGGTGTACGTGTCGCCGTTGCTGATCGAGTCGGGCCAGCACCAGAAGGTCCAGCGCGTGCTGGTGATCGATGTGCCGCAGGAGCTGCAGGTGGCGCGCACCCTGGCGCGTGACAACACCAGCCCTGAGCAGGTACAGGCCATTCTCAAGGCCCAGCTGGCCCGTGAGGAGCGCCTGGGCCATGCCGACGATGTGGTGGTCAATGATGGCAATCTCGCCGCACTGCACGAGCAGATTGACCGCCTGCACCATTTTTACCTGACTTTACGAGGAGGCCAGCCATGAGCCAGCCATTGACCGTCGATTGCCCGACCTGTGGCGCACCTGTGGAATGGAACGAGAAGAATGCATACCGGCCGTTCTGTTCCGACCGCTGCAAGCTGATCGATCTGGGCGCCTGGGCGGCCGAGGAGCACAAGATTCCGGTAGCGCCGGATGCAGAGGATGAGCTGTTCTCGGGGGAGCTGGAGCCGCGGCATTGAACTGAAGCCCAGGCTGCCTGTGCCGGCCTCTTCGCGTTTGAACCCGCTCTCCCAGGTCCGTCACAGATCTGCAAGCCGTGATACCCCCTGTGGGAGCGGGTTTACCCGCGAAGAGGCCAGTCCAGCCAATACATAAATCAGCGCTCATCATCCTTCCACGGCGCCTGCAGATACCGGGTGCGGTTGAATGTCTCCAGCCATTCCGGGCAGAACACCACCAGCGCACTGATCACCATGCCGTTGATGAACGCCTCCGGGAACATCATCAACCACAGGTAGCCGATAAAATCGCTGAGCCACTCCGGCATCGCAAAGCGACCATCCAGCCATAACACCGCCAACGCCACCGGCACGCAAATCAGCACGGTCAGCGCAGCGGGAAAGAACCCCGAACAGAAGATATAAACGAACAGGTTTCGCGGCTGCGCCCGCTCGACCAGGATGGCGCACACTTCGGTGATCAGCACCGGCAAGCCCACCAGCAGCAAACCGTTGACCCCAAGCGCCGCAAAGTCTTGCCGCCCCAGCGCCAGCAACCCCAACTGGGCGAGGAAACCGCCCAGAACGGCCAGTGGCCAGTCCAGCAGCAAGGTCACCGCCGTCATGCCGATGAAGTGGTAAGACACACCCGTGTCGAAATCGCGCCGGACCAGCCACAGCGCGAACAGGCAGAACACCGTGCCAAACAAAAGGTGCTGACGGCGCCGGTCGGTCACCAGTTCCACCCAGCGTGTACGGCTGGCAGCCCAGATCAGCAAGGGCACGTAACCAAGCCAACCCACGGCAAGGCTGGTTGTGGATAAAACCTGCGCGCTGATCACCTGGAACATATCCCTTTCGGCCATGTGGACAAGCTGAGTCTACACCCTGCCCCGTTTCCTACGCACAAACAGCATCTTACCGTCATCGATTAGCGGCTAAGCTTGTTCCCATGGATGACTCAGATTACCTGCGCCTGCTTACCATCCAGGCCGAACAAGCCAATGCCTTTCTCTCCAACGCCCGCAAGTGGGAGCGGGAGCGGTGGGTGTGCCAGCGCCTGTTGCAAGGGCTGAACATCCCCTACCGCAGCGAGGACTTCACCCCGGCCGGCCAGGAGCCACCGGATGTGCTGTTCCGCGATGCCGCATTCGAGGTGTTCTTCGTGCTTGATGAAGGCCGCCGCCTCAACGACGAGTGGCGAGAGGAGCTGCAACGCCGGCGCAGTGCCTTTTCCCTGGCCCAGCTGGTGCGCCGCGAAGCCCGCCCCCGGCGCATCGCCGCCGCCGAGCTGCTCGGGCGCCTGGCGCCGACCCTGCGCAAGAAAGCGCACAACTACCGTGAGCGCGGGCTGGACTTGAGCGAGCTGGACATCATTGCCTTTGCCAGCCTCAAGCGCGAAGTGCTCGACCTCAATACCCATTTCCCACCGCCCACCGAATACTTGCGCCAGGGCTGGCGCTCGCTGTCGCTGGTCGGGCCGACATTCGCCCGCGTGCTGTTCGCCCACCCCGACGCGCCGGACTTTCTGCGTGGCAACCTGGGGCGCAGCATCGTCTTCGACGTGGGCATCAGTCTTTGATCCACTGCCGAGAGTCTTTGCGATGGCGTAAACTCGGCGCCAGGGATAGAAAGCATTATCATTTGTTTGACGCGCTTGCATGAACGCTGTGGCGTTCGTGCAGTCACAAACGTCTATCTGACGAGGCCCACCATGACCAGCCGCCTGAACCCGGAAGATCAGCGTCGTGTCGATGAGTATCTGCAAGCCCCCCAGCATCAAGTCGAGCGCCGGCCTTTCCGGCCCTGGCTGCTCCTTGTGCTGGTATTGGCCGTGACCATCGGGTTGGGTCTTGTCAGCCGCCTGCTGAGTGGACTGGTGCTATGAGCTGCCTTGCGCTCGCCCTCCCCTCACGCAGTCTGCGGCCGGCCCTTGTGGCCACGAATTCCGTAAACCTTATGAGATATTTCCATGACTCATCGCATCGTGATTGTCGGCGGCGGCGCCGGCGGCCTGGAACTGGCGACCCGCCTGGGTAAAAGCCTGGGCAAGCGCAAACAGGCCGAGATCACCCTGGTCGACGCCAACCTTACGCACATCTGGAAACCCCTGCTGCACGAAGTGGCCGCCGGCTCGCTGAACTCCTCGGAAGATGAACTGAACTACGTGGCCCAGGCCAAGTGGAACCACTTCAACTTCCAGCTGGGCCGCATGAGTGGCCTGGACCGGGAAGGCAAGCAGATTCAACTCGCCGCCACCCTCGATGACGAGGGCCGCGAGTTGCTGCCTGCGCGCATCCTGGGCTACGACACCTTGGTCATCGCCGTGGGTTCGAATACCAATGACTTCGGCACCCTGGGCGCGGCGCAGCACTGCCTGTTCCTCGACACCCGCAAGCAGGCCGAGCGCTTCCATCAGCAGCTGCTGAACCACTACCTGCGTGCCCATGCCGGTGACGTGGCCAGCGAGCAGATCAGTGTGGCCATCGTCGGCGCTGGTGCCACCGGTGTGGAACTGGCCGCAGAGCTGCACCACGCGGCCCACGAACTGGCGGCCTATGGTCTGGACCGCATTCAGCCCAAGGACATGCACATCACCCTGATCGAGGCCGGCCCACGCGTGCTGCCTGCACTGCCGGAGCGTATCAGCGTGCCGGTGCACAAGACCCTGGAGAAACTCGGGGTGAAAGTGATGACTAACGCGGCGGTCAGTGAAGTGACCGAGGATGGCCTGAAGACCAAAGACGGTGAAGTGATCCAGGCCAGCCTCAAGGTGTGGGCAGCAGGTATCCGTGCGCCGGGTTTCCTCAAGGACATCGATGGCCTGGAAACCAACCGCATCAACCAGCTGGTAGTGCGCCCGACCCTGCAGACCACCCGCGATGACAACATCTTCGCCTTCGGTGACTGTGCCGCGTGCCCGCAACCGGGCAGCGACCGCAACGTGCCACCACGGGCCCAGGCCGCGCATCAGCAGGCTTCGATGCTGGCGCAGAGCCTGAAGGCGCGGCTGGAGAACAAGGCGCTGCCAACCTACGCGTACAAGGACTACGGTTCGCTGGTGTCACTGTCGCGCTTCTCGGCGGTGGGCAACCTGATGGGTAACCTGATGGGCAGCGTGAAGCTGGAGGGCTGGCTGGCGCGGATGTTCTACGTGTCGCTGTACCGCATGCACCAGATGGCGTTGTACGGATTCTTCCGCACGGCGTTGATGATGCTGGGCAGCAAGATTGGCCGTGGCACGGAGCCGCGATTGAAGCTGCACTGAGATTGCTGGGGGCGCTTTGCGCCCCTTTCGCGACACAAGGCCGCTCCTACAGAAAACCGCGTTCCCTTGTAGGAGCGGCCTTGTGTCGCGAAAGGCCTGCGAAGCAGGCCCAAGGATCTGGCAGGATAAATTCGAGGCAAAGAAAAAGGGCATCTCATTCGAGATGCCCTTTTTGCATGGTGGGTCGTGTAGGATTCGAACCTACGACCAATTGGTTAAAAGCCAACTGCTCTACCAACTGAGCTAACGACCCAAAAATGGTCGGGGTGAGGGGATTCGAACTCCTGACATCCTGCTCCCAAAGCAGGCGCGCTACCGGACTGCGCTACACCCCGAGGTCTTGCTAAAAAAAAGGGCACCTCAATCGAGATGCCCATTTTTACATGGTGGGTCGTGTAGGATTCGAACCTACGACCAATTGGTTAAAAGCCAACTGCTCTACCAACTGAGCTAACGACCCGGAAAATGGTCGGGGTGAGGGGATTCGAACTCCTGACATCCTGCTCCCAAAGCAGGCGCGCTACCGGACTGCGCTACACCCCGAGATTGGCTCCGCGACCTGGACTCGAACCAGGGACCCAATGATTAACAGTCATTTGCTCTACCGACTGAGCTATCGCGGAACTGAACTTCGGTACATCTTTACAGCTTCGAAGTCTGTGTTAGCTTCGAACCCTTTAGCTACTTCGCTTTCGCGTTGTCGCTGCTGAGGTCGGCTATTCTACATTCTTCGTTTTGCTTGTCAACCACTTTTTTTCATTCAACTTACTGATTTGTAAGTTGTTTTGCGGTCACCGATGTTGCTGGTGATTCGCTTAGTGCCTGACAACGCGGCGTATATTAGGGGCACTCGATTCTTGATGCAAGCAGAAATTTCAAAAATTTCAGCAGGTTACCCCGAAAACTGGAAAACCCCCGGATTTGCTGGGCCTGAGTCGGCCCCTTCGCGGGCTCGCCCGCTCCCACAGGGTCACCACAAGCCCTGAGACCTGTGCAATACCTGTGTGTGCAGGCAAGCCCGCGAAGAGGCCGGCACAGGTAAATGGGCAAAAAAAGCCCCGCCGAAGCGGGGCTTGTGCAAGACAGCAATCAGGCAAAGACGATTTCGTCGCCTTCCACCTTCGCGGTAATCGCCGTACCCGGGAGGAACTTGCCAGCCAGGATCAACTGCGCCAACGGGTTTTCGATCCAGCGCTGGATTGCCCGCTTCAGCGGCCGTGCGCCATACACTGGGTCGTACCCCACGGCGATCAGCTTGTCCAGGGCCTCCGGGCTCAGGCTCAGCGACAGCTCGCGTTCGAGCAGTCGGCTGCGCAGGCGGCCAAGCTGGATCTCGGTGATACCGGCGATCTGCTCGCGGCCCAGTGGCTCGAACACCACCACTTCGTCGATCCGGTTGATGAACTCCGGACGGAAGTGCGAACCCACCGCGTCCATCACCGCCGCACGCTGCGCCTCACGGTCCCCCACCAGCTCCTGAATCTGTGCCGAGCCCAGGTTGGAGGTCATCACGATCACCGTGTTGCGGAAGTCCACCGTGCGGCCATGGCTGTCAGTCAGGCGGCCGTCTTCCAGCACTTGCAGCAACACGTTGAACACATCCGGGTGCGCCTTTTCCACCTCATCCAGCAGCACCACCGAATACGGCTTGCGGCGCACGGCCTCAGTCAGGTAACCGCCCTCTTCATAACCGACATAGCCTGGCGGAGCGCCGATCAGGCGAGCCACGGAGTGTTTCTCCATGAACTCGGACATGTCGATGCGCACCATGGCCTCTTCGGTGTCGAACAGGAACTCGGCCAGCGCCTTGCACAGTTCGGTCTTGCCCACACCGGTCGGGCCGAGGAACATGAACGAACCACTGGGTCGGTTCGGGTCGGACAGCCCGGCACGCGAACGGCGCACGGCGTTGGCAACCGCGGTCACCGCCTCGCCCTGGCCGATCACCCGCTGGTGCAACAGCTCTTCCATCTTCAGCAGCTTCTCGCGCTCGCCTTCGAGCATCTTCGCCACCGGGATGCCGGTCCACTTGG
Organism: Pseudomonas sp. NBRC 111130; assembly: GCF_001320485.1. NCBI lineage: Bacteria > Pseudomonadati > Pseudomonadota > Gammaproteobacteria > Pseudomonadales > Pseudomonadaceae > Pseudomonas > Pseudomonas sp. NBRC 111130. The sequence goes on along the minus strand of NZ_BCBG01000034.1, from coordinate 20,258 downwards.
ACACCACTTCGGCAATTTCTTCCTCGGTGACCTTGTTGCGCAGCAACTGGTTCTCGGTCTTGCCGTGCTGGTCGACCATCTGCAGGCTGCGCTCCAGGTCGGGGATCACCCCGTATTGCAGCTCGGCCATGCGGCTCAGGTCGCCTTTACGACGGGCGGTTTCCAGTTCCTGACGGGCCTGCTCGATCTTTTGCTGGATCTGCGCCGAGCCCTGAACCTCGGCTTTCTCCGACGCCCAGATCTCCTCCAGGTCGGAATACTCCCGCTCCAGCCGCTCGATTTCCTCGGTCAGCTTCTCAAGGCGCTTCTTGGCCGCGTCGTCTTCTTCCTTCTTCAGCGCCTGGGACTCCACCTTCAGCTGGATCAGGCGACGGTCGAGGCGGTCGAGCACTTCCGGCTTGGAGTCGATTTCCATACGGATGCGGCTGGCCGCTTCGTCGATCAGGTCGATTGCCTTGTCTGGCAGCTGGCGGTCGGTGATGTAGCGGTGGCTGAGCTTGGCCGCAGCGATGATCGCGCCATCGGTGATGGCCACCTTGTGGTGCACTTCATAACGCTCTTTCAGGCCACGCAGGATGGCGATGGTATCTTCCTCGCTCGGCTCTTCCACCAGCACCTTCTGGAAACGCCGCTCCAGCGCCGCGTCCTTCTCGATGAACTGGCGATATTCGTTGAGCGTGGTGGCGCCAACGCAGTGCAGTTCGCCACGGGCCAGGGCCGGCTTGAGCATGTTGCCAGCGTCCATGGCGCCCTCGCCTTTACCGGCGCCGACCATGGTGTGCAGTTCGTCGATGAACAGGATGATCTGGCCTTCCTGCTTGGACAGCTCGTTGAGCAGGCCTTTGAGGCGCTCTTCGAACTCACCACGGTATTTGGCACCGGCGATCAGCGCGCCCATGTCCAGCGCCAGCAGGCGTTTGCCTTTCAGTCCATCGGGCACTTCACCATTGATGATGCGCTGGGCCAGGCCTTCGGCGATGGCGGTCTTGCCCACGCCAGGCTCACCGATCAGCACCGGGTTGTTCTTGGTTCGCCGCTGCAGCACCTGCACGGTGCGGCGAATTTCATCGTCACGGCCAATCACCGGGTCAAGCTTGCCTTCTTCGGCGCGCTTGGTCAGGTCGACGGTGTACTTGTCCAGGGCCTGGCGTGACTCCTCGGCGTTGGCGTCATTCACCGCCGCACCGCCGCGAAGGTTGTTGATGGCGTTTTCCAGAGCCTTCTTGCTCACGCCTTGGCTGAGCAGCAGCTTGCCGAGCTTGCTGTTCTCGTCCATGGCGGCGAGCAGTACCAGTTCGCTGGAAATGAACTGGTCGCCCTTCTGCTGGGCCAGGCGATCAGCCTGGTTGAGCAGGCGCGCCAGGTCCTGCGACATGTTCACATCGCCAGTAGGATTCTGGATTTTCGGCAACTGGTCGAGTTCTTTCACCAATGCCTGGCGCAGGTGGTTGATGTCGAAGCCGACCTGCATCAGCAGCGGCTTGATCGAGCCCCCCTGCTGCTCGAGCAGCGCCTGCAACAGGTGCACGGGCTCGATGGCAGGGTGGTCCATGCCAACGGCCAGGGACTGGGCATCGGATATTGCAAGCTGGAGCTTGCTGGTCAAACGGTCTATTCGCATGGGGTACCTTCCTTTAAAGGGCAGGTCGGAGCGATGGACAGCGCCTGTTTATGAAGAAACCTGCCTGAGATGCCTTAATAGATAAGGGTGATTCTGGAGGATTCAAGCTTAGCGGGGTTGACCGGCGTCAAACTGATGGATTAGCGCTGGGGCATTCGCGGGCACGCCCACCCACCAGTAAAGCACCGCTTTCAAGGCCGGTGAGTTCCCTGTGGGAACGGGCTTGCCCGCAAAGAGGCCAGTACAGGCTAGCGCGGAGCCAGCCAGACCAGCGAGGCGAAGCGCCCGCCCTGCGGGGTACGTCGGTAGGAGAAGAAGCGCCCATCACTGACCGTGCAGTAGCCACCGCCATAAACAGCCGTCACCCCACGCGCCGCCAGGCGAATGCGCGCCAGCTCATAGATGTCGGCCAGCAACTTGCCCGGCCGTTCGCCATCGACGAAGGCTCTGGCCGCTTCTGGATGCACGGCGGTAAATGCATCACGCACCTCCAGCCCCACTTCGAAAGCCTTGGGGCCGATGGCCGGCCCAAGCCACACCAGCACCTCTTCAGGTGCCACGGCCAGGCGATCGAGGGTCGCCTCAAGCACGCCGCCCGCCAACCCGCGCCAGCCAGCATGGGCTGCCGCCACGCGAGTACCGGCGCGATCACAGAACAGCGCCGGCAGGCAATCGGCCGTCATCACGGTGCAGGCGATACCTGGCTGGTCAGTCCAGCTGGCATCCGCTTCGGCCACCACGGCCGGATCGGCATCCGCCACCCCTTGGCCATGCACCTGCTTGAGCCACGCTGGCTGGATAGCGAAAGTGTCACTCAGGCGACGACGGTTCTCGGCAACCGCGACCGGGTCATCGCCCACGTGATCGCCGAGATTGAAGGATTCGTAGGGCGGCAGGCTGATGCCGCCCTCGCGGGTAGTGACGCAGGCACGAACCGAGGCCGGGGCTGGCCAGTCGGGAAACAACAGCGACTGCGTCAGGCCGCTCATCCGATAAAGCTCTCGCGGTCCTGGTTGAGCAGCGACAGCAACCAGACGAAGTCGTCTGGCAGCGGCGACTCCCACTTCATGATTTCACCGGTAATCGGGTGGGCCAGCGCGAGGAAACGCGCATGCAGGGCCTGACGCGGGAAGGTCTTCACCGCCTCGACCATGGTTGGGCTGGCAGCTGGCGGAATGCGGAAGCGCCCGCCGTAGGTCTGGTCACCGACCAGCGGAAAACCGACATGGGCCATGTGCACGCGAATCTGGTGGGTACGGCCGGTTTCCAGCTTCACGCGTACGTGGGTGTGCGAGCGGAAGCGCTTGAGCACACGATAGTGGCTGACCGCCGGCTTGCCGCCGTCGGTTACCGCCATGCGCTGGCGCATGCCGCCGTGGCGACCGATGGGCGCATCGATCTTGCCGCCAGCGGTCACTACACCAATCACGATGCACTCGTAGATGCGGCTGACTTTACGCGCTTGCATCTGTTCGACCAGCTTGGTCTGCGCCTGCAAAGTCTTGGCTACCACCATCAGACCCGTGGTGTCTTTATCCAGGCGGTGAACGATACCGGCGCGCGGCACGTTGACGATGTCCGGCACATGGTGCAGCAGCGCGTTGAGCAAGGTACCACTGGCATGCCCGGCAGCCGGGTGCACGACCAGCCCGGCAGGCTTGTTGATCACCATGATATGGTCGTCTTCGTAGACGATATCGAGTTCGATATCTTCTGCGATCCACTCACCCTGGGCCTCTTGCTCGGCCTCCAGGATAAGTTGCGAACCACCGTGGACCGGGTCCCGAGGGCGCACGACGGCGCCATCGACCGTCAGGCGGCCTTCTTTGATCCACGAAGTAAGCCGCGAACGCGAATACTCGGCGAACAATTGGGCGGCGACCTGGTCGAGGCGTTGGCCGCCCAGTTCGGACGGGACCTCTGCGCTAAGTTGAATGATCTCGGACATGCTCGATTCGGCGGGCGCACAGCCTTTGGTTTCGGCTGCGAGCTTGTGGTTAAATACGGCTTCTTTTGTCCCGGGGTTGGCCGGGGCGCTCATCATAACAGGACGGCACCGCCCAAGACAGCGGCCGTCAAAGGGACGCAAGCCGCCATGCAAGTGAAACACCTGCTGCTGATCGCCATCCTCGGGCTCACCGCGGCCTGTTCCTCCAATAAGGAAGTCATTGACGAGAACCTCAGTGAGGCCGAGCTCTATCAACAGGCTCAGGCTGACCTGGACAACTCCAGCTATACCAGCGCCGTGAACAAGCTCAAGGCGTTGGAGTCGCGCTATCCGTTCGGCCGCTACGCCGACCAGGCGCAGCTCGAGCTGATCTACGCCAACTACAAGAACTCCGAGCCTGAGGCTGCCAAATCGGCCGCCGAGCGCTTCATCCGCCTGCACCCGCAGCACCCGAACGTCGACTACGCCTACTACCTCAAGGGCCTGACCTCGTTCGACCAGGACCGCGGCCTGCTGGCGCGCTTCCTGCCTCTGGACATGACCAAGCGTGACCCGGGTGCCGCCCGCGACTCGTACAACGAGTTCGCCCAGCTGACCAGCCGCTTCCCCAACAGCCGCTACTCGCCGGACGCCAAGCAGCGCATGATCTACCTGCGCAACCTGCTGGCTTCCTACGAAATCCACGTGGCCGACTACTACCTGGGCCGCCAGGCTTACGTGGCCGCCGCCAACCGTGGCCGCTACGTGGTCGAGAACTTCCAGGAAACGCCATCGGTCGGCGACGGCCTGGCGATCATGGTCGAGTCGTACCAGAAGATGCACCTGGACGACCTGGCTGCCACCAGCCTGGAAACCCTCAAGCTCAACTACCCCGACCATCCGAGCCTGGTCGATGGCCAGTTCCAGCCCAAGCAGACCGAGTCTGACGGCCGCGGCTGGCTGTCCAAGGCCACCCTGGGCCTGATCGAGACCGACACCCCGCTGCCGCCGGGTGAAACCCGCGCCAACCAGGACGTGGTCAAGCAGTTCCAGGACGCGCGCGACGAGATGCCGCAAGAACTGCTGCCAAAGGACGAGAACGGCGACCCGATCGTGCCAGCCGGCCCGAAGGAAGCCGAGAAAGACCGCTCGTGGTTCAGCTACATGACCTTTGGTCTGTTCGACTGATCCACGTGACATGAGAAAGGGAGGCTCGAGGCCTCCCTTTTTTTATGCCCGCGTCCTAGACTGTCGGCTTCTCCAACCAACAAGCTGGACACCATGGTTCGCCTACTCTTCTGGATCGCCCTGATCGCCGCCGCGTTCTGGCTGTGGCGCAAGTTCAAAGTCAGCCAGCAGTCGCACTCCGAGCCCAAGCTCGATGCACCATTGAAGATGGTGCGCTGCGCCCACTGCGGCGTGCACCTGCCCGACGATCGGGCGCTGCAGCAGGGGAATGACTGGTATTGCAGCCAGGCGCACTTGCAGCAGGGGCCTGGTCAATCGCGGTGATCTGTTAGCTTGGTGAAATTGGGGCTGCTTTGCAGCCCTATCGCGACACAAGGCCGCTCCTACCAGAGACCGCAATCCCTGTAGGAGCGGCCTTGTGTCGCGAAAGGCCCGCAAAGCGGGCCCGGCAATCTCAGCCCAAACGCCCCTCTGGCGCATACGGCGCCGGATCGATGATCGGCTCGGCCCCGGTCAACAGGTCGGTGAACAACTGACACGAAGCCGGCGCCAGCACCAACCCGTTGCGGTAATGCCCGCAGTTCAGCCACAGACCGTCATGCCCCGGCACCGGGCCGATGTAGGGAATGCCTTCCGGCGACCCCGGCCGTAGTCCAGCCCAATGCCCCACCACCGTGGCATCCTCGAGCGCTGGCAGCAGTTCGATAGCCGAAGCCTTCAGGCTTGCCAGCGCGTCCTCGGTCGGTGTCTTGTCGTATCCGGCATGTTCCAGCGTACTGCCCACCAGGATGTGCCCATCACGACGCGGGATCGCATAGCGCCCTTTGGCCAGCACCATGCTCGGCAGGAAGTCTTCGGCGCACTTGAACAGGATCATCTGGCCCTTCACCGGCTCGACCGGCAGCTTGAGCCCCAACGTGCCCAAAAGATCACCGCTCCAGGCGCCTGCGCTAAGCACCACTTCATCTGCCCTGAGCACACCGTCAGCGGTCTGTACGCCAGTCATGCGTCCGTTCTCATGAATGAAGCCGCTGACCTGACAGTGCTCGCGCAGGGTCACGTTAGGCAGTGCCAGTAATGCCGCCTTGAGCGACTTCACCAAACGAGGATTGCGCACGTTGGCCACACCGGCCATGAAGATGGCGTGCTTGAAGCCCGGGCCAAGCACCGGCACCGCATCATAGGCAGCGGAAATATCCACAGCACTAAGTGGCCGCCGTTCGCGCTCGGCCCATGCCAGCGCCTCGGCTTCGTCGTCCAGGTCGAGCCAGTACAGCCCGGTGGTGTGCACCTCGGGGTCGAGACAGGTGCTGGCGAACAGGCGTTCGCCCAACTGTGGATAGAAATCCTGCGACCAATGCGCCAGGGCGGTCACCGCCGGGCTGTAGCGCCAGGGGTACAACGGCGAGACGATACCGCCGCCGGCCCAGGACGACTCGCGGCCCACCTCGCCCTGATCACACAACACCACCTGGCCTACCTTCGCCGCCAGGTTGAACGCGGTCAGCAGGCCGATCACCCCGCCGCCGACCACCACTACTTGCTTGCTCATCTGTAGATCCAACACCTGAAGTAATTCCGCGATGCCTGGGCACCATTCAACCTTCAGCTTCCCCAGCAGTGTTCACCGCTAACCGCTGCACCCGGATTGCTCTGCACGCCGGCCTGGTCGAGCTGGAAGTCGCCACAGCGATCATCGGCCATCGGGCCATCGGGCAGCCGGCGGGCGGTCAGCGTGAAGGTGTCGCTGTCGCGCTGGGCCTGCAGGCGGTAATGACGGTTGCCAGCGGGCAATTGCGGGTCACCCTCGGCGTACCGCCCGGTGCGCACGCGGTGGCGCTCCAGGCGCAAGGCGGCGTCATGCAGCAGGCCAACCACTTCGCTGCGTGCGGCTCGCCTGAGCTGGTCGCTGTAACTGGGGTAGGCAATGGCTGCCAGAATGCCGGTCACGGCCAGGACAATCAACAACTCGATCAGGCTCATACCTTGCTGCATGTCAGTCTTGCCTCAGTCTCTGCCGCCAGAGGATCCGCTGCGGGGCCTGTGGTTGAGCGATCGGTATGGCGTAGACGGCTTCCAGCACCTGACGGGCTGCCAATTGCTGGCTGACGGCTGTTACTCGGTACAAGGTGACCCGTTCGCCGTTGGGCATGTGGGCGGCGCGGGTTGTTGTCCCCAGGTTCTGCAACTGGAAATAGCCGTCTTTGCCACGCTGCCACTGACCGTGCAGGTCATGGGGACGGGGTGGTGGCGGGCAGCCCTTGCATGACAATGGTTGCGCCTGCTGCAGTTGTTCAACGCCGGCCTGCAACATGGCTTGCGCCTGCGCGAATGCCAGCAGGCCGTCGCGCATGGCACCGGTCAGGCGCGTTTCGATCAGCGCATCGCGCAGGGCTGAAGCCGCGAGCAAGCCCAGAAGAAGGCTGAGCACCAGCGCCAGCAGCAACACCATGCCACGTTGGCGGTTCATGGCATGGGCACCGGGTTGCGCAGTGCCACGCTCAGTTCATGGCGCTGCTCGAGCATCAAGGTCGGCTCATACAACGTCAGTTGCATGTCTATACGTTGCCCTTCCGAAGACTCGACTCGCTCTATCCGCCACTCACGCACATGATCGACCATGGGCTGTGGATTTCTGTTGTGACGTTTTAGCTTCAAGGTGCTGCCATCCAGCAGGTAGCGATGGTGACTGACCGGGATCGCCATGAGCTTCAATGGGTTCTCGGGGCGCTTGCTGTGTACGCTCACCTTCTCGATACAGTCGGTGAGTATCGTCCAGTCCGGCAAGCCGGCATGCCCTGAGGGTTCCGCGACGACCAAGCCAAGGCTGGCTGGGCCGACTTCCACGGGTTGGTTGAAGACTTGCCGCGCAGCCGGGTCCTGAAAATCGGCCGGTTCTAGCCGCAAGCAGCCGAACATTCCGGCCATGCGGATATCCTGAGCCATGCGCAGCAACGCCAGGCGGGCATCATCCTGCAAGCGAAGCGCTGCCCCCTGCAGGCGCCAGCTCTGGTGGGCGGAAACCAACAGCTGACCGGCCGCCACGACCACCATCAGCCCGATTGCCAGGGCCAGCGTCACTTCGAGCAAACCGAAACCGCTTTGCCGGCACCTCATCGGGGGCTTCGCTCTTGTTCGCTGTACTGCGCCAGCACCGCCTGCGCATCACGGCGAGCACTGTCCGTAGCCTGCAATGCTTTCAGTTGCAAACCTGCCGCGGCGAACATGCCAACGGCCACCACAAGCACCGCGAGCAACACCTCGATCAGCGTCATTCCCCACTGTTTGTTGTGCATCCCTTCACCTCCTGCGACTTCTCCTGCAATTGCCTTGAACTTGCTCGACTGGACCTCATGTCCAACGACCGTGAAGCTATAGCCAAGCACTTCCAGGGAGGAATGCACGGTGAGGCAACGTGGTGTAACACTGATTCAAACAATGTTTGCACTGGCCATGGCCGCCTTGCTGACGCAACTCGGCATGCCGGCCTACGCCAGGCTGAGCAATGACCTACACAGAGCTGCGGCAGCGCGAGACCTGGCCCAGGCGCTGCGCAGCGCGCGCAGCCACGCCTTGCTGCAAAGCCAGCCTGTGATTGTGCGATCGTTGGAAAATGATTGGGGCAAAGGCTGGATTGTGCAGTTGGAGCACAATCAACAAACGCTACGCGAACACCGGCTGCCACGTTCGATGCGGATCATCGAAAACACCAAGGGACAGGTGAAATTCAGTGCGCTGGGAATGCCAGTGGGGCAATTGGGCGCCACGCTGGAAGTGTGTGAGAGTTCCCCGGCGAGCAACAAGTACCAGGTAGTGATATCCAGCGAAGGCAGAGTCGACCTGCGCACAGTCGAGGTAGCAAACCCCTTGTGCGCAGGCCGCTGACTCAGATCAGCGAGCGAACACGCAGCTCCTTGGGCATGGAGAACGTGATGTTCTCCGGCCGCCCATCCAGCTCTTCGGCGCCGGTAGCGCCCCAGGCCTTGAGCTGTTCGATCACGCCCTGCACCAACACTTCGGGGGCCGAAGCACCGGCAGTGATGCCCACCCGTTGCGCCTTTTCAAACCAGGCACGCTGCATGTCCTCAGCGCCATCAATCAGGTATGCCGGGGTGCCCATACGCTCGGCCAGCTCGCGCAGGCGGTTGGAGTTGGAGCTGTTGGGGCTGCCAACCACCAGCAGCACATCACTTTCGCTGGCCAGCTGCTTGACGGCATCCTGGCGGTTTTGCGTGGCGTAGCAGATGTCGTCCTTGCGCGGGCCGCCGATGTTCGGGAAGCGTGCTCGCAGGGCATCGATGACGCGGCTGGTGTCGTCCATCGACAGCGTGGTCTGGGTAACGAAGGCCAGGTGGTCCGGGTCTCTCACCTGCAGCTGGGCAACATCGTCTTCGTCTTCGACGAGGTAGATGGCGCCGCCGTTGCTGGCATCGTATTGCCCCATGGTGCCTTCGACTTCCGGGTGCCCCTCGTGGCCGATGAGAATGCACTCACGACCATCGCGGCTGTACTTGGCCACTTCGATGTGCACCTTGGTAACCAGCGGGCAGGTCGCGTCGAACACCTTCAGGCCACGGCCGGCGGCTTCCTGGCGGACGGCCTGGGACACGCCGTGGGCGCTGAAGATGACGATGACGTCATCCGGCACCTGGTCCAGCTCTTCAACGAAGATGGCCCCACGATTGCGCAGGTCTTCTACCACGAACTTGTTATGCACCACTTCGTGACGCACATAGATCGGCGGGCCGAAGACTTCCAGCGCACGGTTGACGATTTCGATCGCCCGGTCGACCCCCGCGCAGAAGCCGCGCGGGTTGGCGAGTTTGATTTGCATGCTCGGCTCCAGGCTTACAGGGCCTTGACCTCGAGGATCTCCACCTCGAAGGTCAAGGTCTTGCCGGCCAGTGGGTGATTGAAGTCGATGGTCACCTGATTGTCATCGAACGCTTTGACCACACCCGGCAGCTCGGTGTTGGCGGCATCGTTGAAGATGATCAGCAGCCCTTCGGACAACTCCATGCCCTCGAACTGGGACCGCTGCATGACTTGCACGTTCTGCGGGTTGGGCTGGCCGAAGGCGTTCTCCGGGGCCACCACCACCGTGCGCTTGTCGCCGGCCTTGAAGCCGAACAGGGCGCTCTCGAAGCCCGGCAGCAGGTTGCCGTCGCCGACCTTGAAGGTGGCCGGCGCCTTATCGAACGTGCTGTCGACGGTGTCGCCGTTTTCCAGGTGCAGCGCGAAGTGCAGGGTGACTTCGGTGTTCTGGCCGATACGGGTGTCAGTCATGGACCGGATCCTCGGACTTCTTGCTCTTGAACATATCCAGCGCCAGCATCACCGCACCAACGGTGATGGCGCTATCGGCCAGGTTGAAGGCCGGGAAGTAATGGCGGTTCTGCCAGTGCACCAGGATGAAGTCGACCACATGGCCGAGCACGATGCGGTCGTACAGGTTGCCGATCGCACCGCCCAGCACCAATGCCAGCGCCACCGCCAGCCAGGTCTCGCCGCGCCCCAGGCGCTTGAGCCATACCACCAGCACCGCACTGACCACCACGGCGATCAGGGCGAACAGCCAGCGCTGCCAGCCAGCGCCATCGGCGAGGAAGCTGAAGGCGGCACCGGTGTTGTAGGCCAGGGTCCAGCTGAAGTAGTCCGGGATGACGACGATCTGCTGGTACATGGTCAGGGCGTTGTTGAAGTACAGCTTTGTGGCCTGGTCGAGGACCAGGACCAGCAAGCTCAGCCACAGCCATGCAAGGCGCCCGAAGCGCCCTGCTGCAGGGTTAGGCATAGTGGCGCACCTCACCCGAGCCGGTCAGGTTGTCGACGCAACGGCCACAGATTTCCGGGTGTTCCGGGTGGCTGCCGACGTCGGCGCGGAAGTGCCAGCAACGGCCGCACTTGACGTGACCGGACTTGACCACCTGCAGCTTGAGGCCTTCGACTTCGGTGGCCACGGCTTCGGCCGGCGCCTGGGCGAACGGCACTACGCTGGCGGCGGAAGTGATCAGCACGAAGCGCAGTTCGTCGCCCAGCTTGCTCAGGTCGGCGCTCAGGCCTTCCTCGGCGAACAGGGTGACTTCGGCCTGCAGGTTGCCGCCGATGACCTTGGCGGTACGCTGGTTTTCCAGCTCCTTGTTGACCGCGGCCTTGACAGCCATCACTCGGTCCCAGTAAGCGCGGTCCAGCTCGGTGCCTACCGGCAGCTCGCTCAGGCCCTGGTACCAGCCATTGAGCATCACCGACTCGTTGCGCTCGCCCGGCAGGTACTGCCAGATTTCATCGGCGGTGAACGCCAGGATCGGCGCGATCCAGCGCACCAGTGCCTCGCTGATGTGGAACAGCGCGGTCTGGCAGGAACGGCGGGCGACACTGTTGGCGCCGGTGGTGTATTGGCGGTCCTTGATGATGTCGAGGTAGAAGCCGCCCAGCTCCTGTACGCAGAAGTTGTGGATCTTCGAATAGACGTTCCAGAAGCGGTATTCGCCGTAGTGCTCTTCCAGCTCGCGCTGCAGCAGCTGGGTGCGGTCCACCGCCCAGCGGTCCAGGGCGATCATTTCTTCCGGCTTCAGCAGGTCACGGGCCGGGTCGAAGCCAGACAGGTTGGAGAGCAGGAAGCGCGCGGTGTTGCGGATACGGCGGTAGGCATCGGCGCTGCGCTGAAGGATCTGCTCGGAAACCGCCATCTCGCCCGAGTAGTCGGTCGCCGAAACCCACAGGCGCAGGATGTCAGCACCCAGGGTGTTGTTGACCTTCTCCGGTTCGATGGTGTTGCCCAGCGACTTGGACATCTTGCGGCCGCTTTCGTCCACGGTGAAACCGTGGGTCAGCAGCTCGCGATACGGCGCGTGGCCGTCGATGGCGCAACCGGTCAGCAACGACGAGTGGAACCAGCCGCGATGCTGGTCGGAACCTTCCAGGTACAGATCGGCGCGCGGGCCGGTGGCGTGGCCGATGTCATGGGAACCACGCAGCACGTGCCAGTGGGTGGTACCGGAGTCGAACCAGACGTCCAGGGTATCGGAGATCTTGTCGTACTGGCCGGCTTCGTCACCCAGCAGTTCGGCGGCATCGAGCTTGAACCAGGCTTCGATGCCCTCTTGCTCGACGCGCTTGGCTACCGCTTCCATCAGCTCGACGGTGCGTGGGTGCAGCTCGCCGGTCTGCTTGTGCAGGAAGAACGGGATCGGTACGCCCCAGTTGCGCTGACGCGAAATGCACCAGTCCGGGCGGTTGGCGATCATCGAGTGCAGGCGCGCCTGGCCCCAGGCCGGGACGAACCTGGTGTCTTCGATGGCTTTCAGTGCACGCTCGCGCAGTGGCTCGCCAGTGGTCGGCTGCTTGTCCATGCCGACGAACCACTGCGCAGTGGCGCGGTAGATCAGCGGAGTCTTGTGGCGCCAGCAGTGCATGTAGCTGTGGCTGATGGTTTCGGTGTGCATCAGCGCACCGACTTCGCTCAGCTTGTCGACGATAGCCGGGTTGGCCTTCCAGATGAACTGGCCGCCAAAGAACGGCAGCGATTCGACGTACACGCCATTGCTCTGCACCGGAGTGAGGATGTCGTCGTTGACCATGCCGTAGCGCTTGCAAGTGACGAAGTCGTCTTCACCGTAGGCTGGCGAGGAGTGAACCACGCCGGTGCCGGCACCCAGCTCGACGTAGTCAGCCAGGTAGACTGGCGACAGGCGGTCATAGAACGGGTGGCGGAAGTTGATCAGTTCCAGTGCCGAGCCCTGCGCGGTGGCGATCACCGAGCCTTCCAGGTTGTAGCGCTTGAGGCACGACTCGACCAGCTCTTCGGCCAGCACCAGCAGGCGCTCGCCGGTGTCGACCAGGGCGTACTTGAACTCCGGGTGGATGTTCAGCGCCTGGTTGGCCGGGATGGTCCAGGGGGTGGTGGTCCAGATCACGATGGCGGCTGGCTTGGCCAGCGACGCCAGGCCGAAGGCGGCAGCCAGCTTGGCCTCGTCGGCGACCGGGAAGGCCACGTCGATGGTCTGGGACTTCTTGTCGGCGTATTCGACTTCGGCTTCAGCCAGGGCCGAACCGCAGTCGAAGCACCAGTTCACAGGCTTGAGGCCCTTGAACACGAAGCCTTGCTTGACCATTTCAGCCAGGGCGCGGATTTCACCGGCCTCGTTGACGAAGTTCATGGTCTTGTACGGGTTGTCCCAGTCACCCAGCACGCCCAGGCGGATGAACTCGGCCTTTTGCCCTTCGATCTGCTCGGCGGCGTACTCGCGGCACAGCTCGCGGGTACGGTCGGCAGTCAGGTGCTTGCCGTGGGTGACCTCGACCTTGTGTTCGATCGGCAGGCCATGGCAGTCCCAACCCGGCACATACGGCGCATCGAAGCCGGACAGGGTCTTGGAGCGGACAATCATGTCCTTGAGGATCTTGTTCAGCGCATGACCGATGTGAATCTTGCCGTTGGCATAGGGCGGGCCGTCGTGCAGGACGAACTTTGGACGATCCTTGCCAATTTCGCGCAGCTTCTGGTACAGGCCAATGCTGTCCCAGCGCTGCAGGATCTGCGGTTCGCGCTGAGGCAGGCCGGCCTTCATGGGGAAGGCGGTATCCGGAAGGTTTAGCGTGGCTTTGTAGTCGGTCATTTCAGGCTCTTCGTTAGCGGTTGAGCGTGCCAATGTGCACGTGCGGCGGCGATATCCGCATCGATCGCCGACTTCAGCGCCTCCAGGGAGGCGAATCGCTGCTCTTCGCGCAGCTTGTGGTGGAATTCCACCGTCAGGCGCCGGCCATAGAGATCGCCGGCATAATCCAGTAGATGAATCTCGAGGTGCGGGCGGCCGTCACCAGCCACCGTGGGGCGCACGCCAATGTTGCCTACACCTGGCCAGGCCTTGCCGTCGATTTCGATACTGGCCAGGTAGACCCCGGACAGCGGCACGCGGCGGCGTTTGAGCTGGATGTTGGCGGTTGGCGTGCCCAGCTGGCGAGCCAGCTTCTGGCCATGCAGCACACGGCCGCTGATACGGTATGGTCGGCCCAGCAGGTGCTCGGCCAGCTCGAAGTTGCCCGCAGAAAGCGCCTTGCGCACTTCGGTGCTGCTGACCCGGAGGCCGTCCTGAATCACTGTGTTGGCCGCTTCGACGGTAAACCCGTACTGCTTGCCGGCAGCGACCAGGAAGGCGAAATCACCGGCACGATCACAGCCGAAACGGAAGTCGTCGCCTACTTCGAGGTGGCGCACACCCAGGCCGTCGACCAGGATTGCCTTGACGAACGCATCGGCGCTGAGCTGGCTCAGACGCTGGTTGAACGCCAGGCACAGCACCCGGTCGATGCCTTCGTCGGCCAGCAGCTCGACCTTGTCGCGCAGGCGCGCCAGGCGGGCGGGTGCGGTGTCCGGGGCAAAGTACTCGCGCGGCTGCGGCTCGAAGATCACCACGCAAGTCGGCAGGCCCAGCGCCTGGCCGCGCTCGCGCAGGCGCGCCAGGATCGCCTGGTGGCCGCGGTGAACCCCGTCGAAGTTGCCAATGGTGGCGACACAGCCCCGGTGCTCGGGGCGCAGGTTGTGAAGACCTCGAACCAGCTGCATAACGCGCTTCTTGCTCATAAAGTGGCCGATTATAACCACACCCGGGCGCTGGTGACAGGCAGCAGCGCCAAGGGGTGGCGTTGAATGTGAAAAACCGACGTCTGACCCGCCATCTACCTCAATGCAGGGCCTTGCGGGCAAAATGCCGAGGCCGGAAACCACACAGGTACAGGCAACCGAAATAGGTCAGCACACCCGCCGCGATCAGCGCGCCCAGGCGCAGGAACCGCTCGAGCATGTTGCCCTGTTCCCAGGCCGGCAGGTAATGCATGCCCAGCAGCAACACCGCTGCCATGAGGGTGACTGCCAGCACCAGCTTGAACAGGAACAGCGCCCAGCCCGGTTGCGGCTGGAACAACTGCTGGCTGCGCAGCTTCCAGAACAGCAGGCCCGCATTCAGGCAGGCGCCCAGGCTGATCGCCAGGGCCAGGCCGGCGTGCTGCAGCGGGCCGATGAGTGCCAGGTTGAACAGCTGGGTGCAGACCAGGGTGAAGATGGCGATCTTCACCGGCGTACGAATATTCTGCTGCGCATAGAAGCCCGGTGCCAGTACCTTGACCAGAATGATCGCCAACAGGCCGACCGAATAGGCGATCAGCGCGCGCTGGGTCATGGCCGCGTCGGTGGCGGTGAACTTGCCATACTGGAACAGCGCCACGGTCAGCGGTTCGGCCAGGATCGCCAGGGCCAGGGTGCACGGCAGCACCAGAAGAAAGCACAGGCGCAGGCCCCAGTCCATGATCCGCGAATACTCCTCGCGGTCCTTGTTGGCGTAGGTCTTGGCCAGGGTCGGCAGCAGGATGGTGCCCAAGGCCACGCCCAGCACGCCCGAAGGCAGTTCCATGAGGCGGTCGGCGTAATACATCCATGACACCGAGCCGGCCACCAGGAAGGAAGCGAAGATCGTGTTGATGATCAGCGAGATCTGGCTCACCGAGACCCCGAGGATCGCCGGCAGCATCTGCTTGAGCACGCGCCACACGCCAGCATCGCGCAGGTTGAGGCGCGGCAGCACGAGCATGCCGATCTTCTTCAGCGCCGGCAGCTGGTACAGCAACTGTGCCAGGCCTCCGGCCAGCACGCCCCAGGCCAGGGCCATGATCGGCGGGTTGAAGTAAGGCGTGAGCAACACGGCAAAGATGATCATCGCCACGTTCAGCAAGGTCGGGGTGAACGCCGGAACGGAAAAGCGGTTCCAGGTGTTGAGGATCGCACCTGCCAGCGACGACAGCGAGATCAGCAATATATAAGGGAACGTCACCCGCAACAGGTCCGTGGTCAGCGCGTACTTCTCGGGGCTGTCGACGAAACCCGGGGCCGTAGCCCAGACCACCCAGGGTGCAGCGAGGATGCCGACCGCCGTGACCAGCGCCAGCACCAGGGTCAGCAGGCCGCTGACGTAGGCGATGAAGGTCCGCGTCGCCTCCTCACCCTGTTGGGTCTTGTATTCGGCCAGAATCGGCACGAACGCCTGGGAGAATGCCCCTTCGGCAAAAATCCGCCTTAGCAGGTTAGGCAGCTTGAAGGCGATGAAGAAGGCGTCGGTGGCGATACCGGCACCGAAGACACGGGCCAGGATGGTGTCGCGCACGAAGCCCAGCACCCGCGAAATCATGGTGATGGAGCTGACTGCAGCGAGGGATTTGAGCAGATTCATCGAAAAGATTCACGCCAGGGACAGAGGGCGCTGCCAGACAGCGTCCGAATGTGCGATACTCCCGCGCCTTCGCAGGGGAGCCAAAAATTCCCGAGTTTACAGGTAGCACGGCAGAAAGGAACATTTCCCGCCTGTTGCTGCACCACTCGGCGGAACCCTGCAGGTGGCCTTGACATCCGGTCGACTCATCGGCATGATTCGCGGCCTATTTTGTTTGCTATTTACCTAAAGTCTTTCGAGGAGCTCGACGGTGGCCAACACACCTTCCGCCAAGAAACGTGCAAAACAGGCTGAGAAGCGTCGCAGCCACAACGCCAGCCTGCGTTCCATGGTCCGCACCTACATCAAGAATGTAGTTAAAGCCATCGACGCAAAAGACGCCGAAAAAGCGCAAGCCGCTTACGTTCTGGCTGTGCCTGTAATCGACCGTATGGCCGATAAAGGCATCATCCACAAGAACAAAGCTGCTCGCCACAAAGGCCGTCTGAATGGCCACATCAAGGCACTGAAAGAAGCTGCAGCTGCCTAAGCGACGTTCTAGTCGAAAAAACCGGCCCCAGGGCCGGTTTTTTTATGCGTGCGATTCAGGCCATGTCCAGCCATTGCGGGAGCGGGCTTGCCCGCTCCCCTGGCGCTAGCTTACTTCGCGATCTGGATCTTCGGCGCCCACTGCAGCCAGGCGTCCTCTGGCTGGTCGAACAAGGCGAAGGTCTGCTGCGGCCGGGCCGGGTTACCCATCTGCTCGCCCTCGGGCGTGGCAAAGGCAATGCCGCCATCGATGAGTGTCTGCAGCGACTCGGTACGCACCGTGGCACCCTTGAACAAGCCCCAGTCAAAACCGAAGCCACTGCTGTTCCAGAACCGGCTACCACTGCGCACCAGGGCGGCGTAGCGCGGCTCGATCAGAATGTGGATCAACACACGGTCCGCAGTCTGGCCCAGCTCGAAACCAGTGACCTTGCCCACCGCCACCTCGCGATAGGTGACCGGCACGCCCGGCTTGATCGAACCACGGCGCGGCGCGCTCAAGGTCAACGGCAGGCCGACTTCCTCCCCTGCAACTTCAGGCGCCTCGGCCAGCGCCATGAAATCACGCTGCGGCCCCTTGTCCTTCACCGCTGGCTGCACTTCGATGTACTGGCCGCCAATCAAGGTATCGAGGTTCTCGGTACGCACCAGCCCAAGTTCCGGCTTGACCACCCAGAACTGCGTGCCTGCCCGGGCAATGCGATCCGCCGCTTCAGTGATGCGCGCCCGCAGTACAACAGCTTGCAAGTCCTTGGTCAGGTCCACGCTTTCGACACTGCCGACATCCAGGCCACGGAAGCGAATCGGCGTACCTGGCTTGAGGCCATCGGCCCGATCTACGCGAATAGTCACCAGGGTGCCGGTGCGGTTTACCGCCTCCTGGCTCTCCAGCAGACGGAAGCGCGGAATACGGCGCTTAAGCGCAACATTGGGGGTTGGCGTATCAAAGGCGATACCACCTGCCATGAGCGTCTGCAACGACTCACTCTTGATCTTGATGCCAGACAGCCCGCCCGTCAGGGTGATACCGCTGACGTTCCAGAAGCGCGAGGAGCCGTTGACCAGGTTTTCGTACTCCTTCTCGATGTGCACACCAATCAGGATACGGTTGCTGTTGCGGGCAAACTGGTAGCTCTGCACGCTGCCCACCTTGACTTGGCGATACATCACCGGGCTGCCGATCTCGAGCGAACCCAGGGTATCGGCGAACAGCACCAGGTGCAGGCCTGGGGCCTTCAGGTCCAGCGGCGGCGCCTTGGCCCTGGCCTCGAATTCGCGCTGCGGCTTGGCGCCCTTCTCGCCGGGGCGGATGGCGATGTAGTTACCTTTGACCAACGCTTCCAGGCCGGTGATGCCAGCCAGGGAAATGGACGGCTTGACCACCCAGAACTGCGTACCTTCGACCAGATAGTCCTCAGTCAGCGGGTCGAGCGTCAGCTCGGCAGTGGCGCTGGACAGGTTGTCTTCCATCTTCAGGGTTTTCAACGAACCGACCTGGATACCCTTGTACATGACCGGCGTACGTCCGGCCTGGAGGCCTTCATAGTCGCTCAGCTTCACCTTGACGCGGATACCCGCCTGGGCCGCGTCGAAGTCTTCATACAAGCGGAATGGCAGGCTCGGGTCAGTCGGCGGGCTGTCCTTGCGGTATTCCGGCGTGGCGAAGGCGATGCCGCCGGCAACGATGCTCGACAGCGACTCACTGCGCACTTTCACGCCCGACAGATCAGCGTCGATACTGATGCCGCTGGCATTCCAGAAACGCGTGTGCTTGCGCACCAGGCTGGCATAGGCCGGCTCGATGAAGACCTTGACCTCGACCGTGCTCTGGTCGTCAGACAGGCGGTAGCTTTTCACCCGGCCAACCTGGATCTGCTTGTAGAACACCGGGCTGTCCCGATTGAGCGAACCCAGGCGCTCGGCCTTGAGGGTCAGGTGCAGGCCTGGCTCGCTGTCGGACAGCGGTGGCGCGACCTTCAGTGCGGTAAAGCGCTTGGTCCGTTCGCCTTCCCCCGGGCTGACAGCGATGTAGTTGCCGGATACCAGCGTTTCCAGGCCCGAGATACCGGCCAGGCTGACACTTGGCTTGACCAGCCAGAACCGCGTGCCCTTGGTCAGGTGCGGCTCGGCAGCCTTGTTCATTTCGATGGTGGCGATTACCCCCTGGTTCTCGCCCTTCGCATCCAGCACAAGTTTCGTGACCTTGCCGACGGACATGCCCTTGTAGATCACCTCGGTCTTGTTGGCGACGATGCCTTCGCCAGTCTCGAAACGCACCTCGATCTCAACGCCAGCATCGCGGTAGGCCTGCCAGGCCAGCCAGCCACCAATCATCAGCGCGATCAGCGGCAGGATCCAGATGGCCGACCAGTTCGAGGCAGGGCGGGTTTTAGCCGTTGGCATGTCACTCATGGTCGTCATCCGACTCCGTGTTATCCCAGATCAGTCGGGGATCGAAAGTTAAAGCAGCAAGCATCGTGAGGATCACCACAGTTGCGAAGGCGACAGCGCCCAGGTTGGCTTCGACACTGGCAATACGACCGAAATTCACCACTGCCACCAGAATGGCAATGACGAAGATGTCCAGCATTGACCAGCGCCCTATGAATTCGATGAAGCGGTACATGAGGATCCGTTGCCTTGCCGACAGCGGCTGGCGGCGCTGGACCGAATACAACAACAGGCCGATGCCCACCAGCTTGAAGGTAGGCACCAGAATGCTGGCAATGAACACGACGGCGGCGATTGGCAACATGCCGTGCTTGAGCAAGGTGATGACGCCAGACATGATGGTGTCGCCGCTACCCTGCCCCAAGGTGCTGACCGTCATGATCGGCAACAAGTTGGCCGGGATATATAGAATCGAGGCAGTGATCAGCAGGGCCCAGGTACGGATGATGCTGTTGGGGCGCCGCGCGTGCACGACAGCACCGCAGCGTGTACAGGTTTGCGAATCGCTCTCGGCATCCCGACGGTTAAGCTCATGACATTCATTGCAGACCAGGATGCCTGCATCAATCGCCCGCATGGAGGTCCTCCCCTGACAACGCACTCCAGATCTGGTGTGGCGACATCACCACTTCGAGCCAGACCTGGACCAGCAACAGACTGATGAAGCAGAACAGACCAAGGCCAATGGTCAGTTCGGCCAGATCCACGAGTTTGACGATTGCCACCAGCACGCCCATGAAATAGACCTCAAGCATGCCCCAGTCACGCAGGTGGTGATAAAAGCGGTAGAACACCAGCCCGTAATCACGCCCCACATTGAGGCGAATGCTCAACAACACGGCCAGCTGGCACAGCAGCTTGAGCAGCGGAATAGCCATGCTACAAAGGAACACCACCACGGCAACGCCGCGCATCTCTGAGTTGTAAAGGCCCAGCACACCACTCCAGACGGTATCGTCCGAAGTCTGGCCGAGCAGGTGCAACTGCATGATTGGCAGGAAGTTGGCCGGTATGAACAACAGCAAGGCCGTCAACACCAAGGCCAGGCTGCGGTTGACCACATTGTGCCTATGGGCGTACAGCTCGTAGCCACAACGCGGGCATTGGGCTTTTTCGCCATGCTGCAGCACCGGCTTGCGCATCAGTAGGTCGCACTCGTGACAGGCGACCAGTTGATCCAATGGCAACTGCTCTAGGGCTTGGGTTTGGACGGGATCGGGCATCTCGAGATTCTGAGTAGGTACGTCGGCTCTATTCTAGTGTTCCTAGCTCGAAATGTGGGAGACGACTAATGCCTGGCGCGCGCCCGGAAATGATCCAG